>CAZKMH010000139.1:616-8541 GCA_964553395.1 uncultured Rikenellaceae bacterium
AAAGCCGGGAGAGGGGACAGGGGGAGAGGTAAAAACATGACAGGTAATAGAGCACTGCAAATCTTCAACAGGACTGATCGCTACCGGAAAACCGGAGCATCTGTTCTCTGCTGTGCTTTGCTCTTACTCTGTTCCCAAAGGCTATTCTCCCAGGTAATTACCAATCAGGGTGCTGTTATTAATGTCATTCCGGGAACCGTGGTCAGTTCCGCTGATGCTGTGAATAATGCCGGCACTTTATCAAACTATGGAACTATCAATCTGTCACGACATTATACAAGCACTGCAACGACCAGGGGGGATGGCTTGTTCACTCTTGGCGGTTCCTGGACAAATACCGGCGGAATCTTTATTCCCGGATCAAGCACTGTTATCTTTAATGGTGCAAATGACCAGGACATAGTCCGTACAGGGGGTGAGACCTTTTATAACCTTACTGTTGAAAATTCAGGAGCCCCTGCATCCGGGAGACTGGGAATATTAAATAATGTCAATGTGCTTGGTACACTTACAATGTCACTGGGGAATATTGATGCCGGAACATACGTCCTTTATCTTACAAATCCGGCTGCTGCTGCACTCAATTATACCTCCACAACCCGGAGCAGGATATTCGGAAGGTTTGAAAGGGGGATCAATCAGGCAGGGATCTATCTGTTCCCGCTTGGAACACCATCATTTTATAATCCCGCAAACCTGACCACAAACAGCATTACAGCCGCAGGATCGGTTATCTCACAATTCTTCACTATCGATCCGGGAAACACCGGTTTGCCTGTACCGGACCCGCCGGTTGAGATACATGGCAGTTACCCTGATGGTTTCTGGAGCTTAACCGCAAACAACGGTTTTTCAACCGGTGACTTCAATATTAATATGAATGCTGAGGGATTCACTGATACGATCCGCGACATGACCAGGGTTATAAAGCGCACAGGCAGTGGTGACTGGACAGTAGATGGCATACACAGCGATGCCATCGGCAATGTTGTTTACAGGAACAGCCTCACCGGAGGAATAGATCCTTCCGGAACCCAGTTTGCCCTTGGCCGTATAAGGCCTCTGATAATTACACAGCCTGATAGTCTGACGGTCTGCGAAGCAACAAATCCAACTTTTACGATCGAGGCAACAGGGGCAGAGAGACTTAAGTATGCCTGGTATAAAGAACCCGGAATACTGATCGAGAACGGACCTCATTACAGCGGAGCCAGAACAGCTTCTCTTACAATTATTGGTGCGGTACTGAGCGATGCGGGTGAGTATTACAGTATAGTCACTGACAGGTACCGGAATTCTACAAGGAGCATAAATGTGACACTTACTGTCATGAAGATTCCGCAGGCTGCGGTGAATCCATCAGAACAGAATGATGAGTGTTCCAACGTGGATTTCTCGGATATTGTAATGGGACTGAACTACTGGGATCCGGGTACCACTTTTGTCTGGTCACGAAATACTCCGTCGGGGATCATAACATCCATCCCGGAAACCGGCACTGCTGAAAATATCGGAGATGCACTAGCAGGATCATTTACAAATACCACCGACGATCCGATAAAAATAACATTCCTGATAACCCCTATCGGTCCTGATCCGACCTATTGTGTCGGTCTTCAGATTCCTGCATCTGTTGTTGTCAATCCGACACCGCGGGTTAATACATTAAATGCTGAACCAACGATTTGTTACGGACAGTCAACGGAGATAACACTGACTTCACCGACAACTATGACAAAAGGATCGGTTATGTTCGACTATTTTGTATCCTTTGAAGGTATGCCCGGAGACCTGGTAGGAAACAGTGCACCTCAGAATAATCTGCCGGATGGACATTTCATCAACTACCCCTATCTGAATAATTCAGACACAATCTTGTCGGTATTCTATACGATAACACCTAAAAACAACAGTCTGGGCTGTATATATGACAGCATAAGAGTACCGGAAGTAAAAGTGCATCCACACCCGTTGCAGGATATGTATATCTCAACACCTTTCACCTGTGCGGGCGGATCTAACGGAGTAATCACCGCCATATTGTCAAGGGGTTCAAAACCTGACATTCTTACATGGACAGAAAGGCCATGGGCAGGTGATACAACCTACACAACAACTGCTAATACAAACAACCTGACGGTCCGGTATGCCGGTGAGTATAACCTGATTGTCAGGGATAATTTCGGATGCACAAATAGTATATATAACCTGGAGGTGCTTGGCGCGGATTTCAAGACCAACGTTTATGTAAATGACACAACAGGTTACGGAACCACATGTCCCGGATATTCCGACGGTGAGATCTGGATATGGGAAGGTCCTTCTTCGACAGCAGTAGCTCCCTATGTTTACTGGCTGGTTCACAACGAACAGGATACCCTGAGAAGTGATACTCTCTTTGTGAAGGGGATCCCCAAGCAAGAGAAAAACCTGCCGTCAGGACATTACAGGATCATCCTGAGGGACGCAAACGGATGTTTTAATGTGAGTTACCCCGAGGCTGATATTATTGAACCTGATGAGATAACTGTAACATTTGGTAAATCGGATAATCACGGATACAATGTATCATGCCGTGGCTACAATGATGCATCAGTCTGGATTACTTCAACAACAGGAGGCAATGGCGGATACAGCTACCTGTGGTATACAACTGACGGATTGATAACTGGTCCGGCAAATACTGACAGGCTTGATGACATTCCTGCCGGAACCTACTATCTTATTATAACCGACAGGAAGAGCTGCACCAGGCTCGACAGTGTAATCATTACCCAACCTGAAGGAATGTCCCTTGATAGTTACAGTCTCTCCTTCAGTCCCGACAGCGCCTATAACATTTCATGCCACGGGGGGAATAACGGATCTATTGAGATGACAATCTCCGGCGGAGCAGCACCTTACGACTATGTGTGGACAGATTCGGCCTCCTATTCAGAATCAACTGAGGATATTTATAACCTTTACGCAGGAACATATGTATGTAAAGTTACTGACCAGAATCATTGTGAACTGAGGATCTTGCCGGCTTCGAATTATCCGACCTTTACGCTTACAGAACCTCCGCTACTGGATATTGACGTACTGACTTCAAGCTCGGCTAACGGACCATATAATATCGACTGCAATGGCGGTACCGGGTGGATAGATATTACAGTGAGCGGCGGAAGCGCCAACCCATATGAGTACAGCTGGAGTACTGCAGACGGTTCTGCTCCTGTTGAAGGGCAGGAGGATCAGTTGTCACTGCAAGCCGGAACTTATCAGGTATTTGTAAGGGATTCAAATCTGTGTGTAATTGATACAACCATTGTTCTTACGCAACCCGACTCTATTACAACAATTTTTGTTCCCACTCATATAACCTGCCAGCCGGCCGGCTTTGCAAACGGATCTATCGACCTGACAGTTTCCGGCGGAGTTGCTCCCTATGGTAACTATAACTGGTCAAATGGTGCAACAACTGAGGATATAAGCGGATTGACAGAAGGATATTACACTGTAACTCTGTCCGATGCCAATGGATGTCAACGGACTGATTCAGTCAGGGTCAATCTCCCGCCACCAATAACATTTGAAGCGGATAGTTCTGATTATAACGGCTTTAATGTAAGCTGTAACGGTAGTTCAGATGGATGGATCGCTGTTAATATGACCAGCGGGCTTGCACCGTATGTCTATGAATGGCAGAAGACAGGGGACCCGTTGTTTACTGATCCCGGGGATTCCGTTACCGGGTTGAGTGCAGGATTCTATGTTCTCAGAGTCACAGATGCCAACATGTGTACTGTTACAGATACAATTGAATTAACCGAACCTGGTGAACTGGACATGGATATAAACCTGTCTCAAAGCATAGCCGGCGGTTTCAATATTAATTGTGCCGGCGACAGCACCGGATCAGTTGTGATTGTTCCGGTAAACGCAGCGGGAGCAGTAAATTACATCTGGTCAGATGGTGCTAACACAGCCACAAGAGTCAATATTCCGGCCGGTGATTATGGTATTCGCATCGTGGATGCCAATGGATGCCGGATAGATTCAACATTTACAATGACTGAACCTGATTCACTGAAACTTATATTCGAGGTTACCCGGCCATGGTGTCCTGATAAACCTGATGGTGCCGTAAGCGTGACTGTAACCGGTGGAGTGGTGGGTACAGATTACTCATACCAATGGTCCGACAACTCATCCGGCCCGGAGATCACAAATATAATCGAAGGCAATTATATAGTAACAGTCTCCGATCTGAACGGGTGCTCGCTTAAAGATTCGGTTCTGGTGAAGCCTCAACGCCAGACATGCCTGATCATTCCGAATGCCATTTCGCCGAATGGCGACCTCATTAATGACGAATGGAACATTGGCGAGATTGAACTCTACCCAAACATCGAGATAAGGGTATTTAACAGGTGGGGAGAGACAGTCTGGAGATCAGAAAAGGGATACCCGCAACCATGGGACGGAAGAAGCAACGGAAAGCCACTGCCTATTGATTCGTATCACTATATTATTGATCTGGGTAACAAAAGAAGGCCCGTTGTAGGTAACATTACAATAGTGAGATAATTATTTAATACTTTTACTGACCTTGAGAAGACTGATATTTATATTGATCTGTTTACTGATTGCCGGTGGTTTTGCTGCCGGACAGCAGCTACCGATTTACAGCCAGTACCTGCACAATAAGTTTCTCATAAATCCTGCAGTAGCGGGAAGTGATGGATACACCAGCTTCAATCTTACAGCCAGAGAGCAATGGGTTGGATATAGCGGAGCCCCGCGTACCTTTTCCTTCAGTGCCCAAACCAGAATGCTGAAGAGGAGCTATATACTTAAACAGACCAATGCAAGAAGACAGGTTTACAGACCCAGATCGGACGGTAAGGTCGGACTGGGAAGTTATGTCTTCAGTGATAAGAACGGACTCATTAAGAGGACCGGCATACAGGTCTCCTATGCATATCATATGTGGCTTCGTAATGCCACTCAACTATCAATGGGATTGGCATTTACAGGATATCATTATAAGATAGACGAAGCCGAGATCAATTTTGAAGACCCAAATGAACCGTGGCTGAATAATAACCTGCGCCGCGGCATGTTCGTTCCTGATGCATCCTTCGGGGTTTATATTTTAAACGCGCGATATAGTGCAGGCTTTTCTGCCGATCAGCTTTTTGAAGGTACTGCCAAGCTGGGGAATGACGCTTACAGGTACTTCAAAATGAACCGGCATTACTATTTATTCGGATCTTACTACTTCAAACTGACCCCGATGACAGAGCTTCAGCCGTCGATGCTTCTCATGATGTCGGACCAGTTCAAACCCCAGGCTGATATTGGAGTGAACTATCTCTATAACCAGGGATTCTGGACCGGACTCGCTTACCGTACAAGCGGAGCCATCATTGCCAATGTTGGCGTTAAATACAATAATGCATTCATAGGCTATGCATTCGATTTCACACTGCAGGAAATTCAACGGATCACTTATGGTACACACGAAATAACGGTTGCACTCAAATTCGGAGATAGTGCCAGAAGGTACCGCTGGCTCGACAGGTACTAATCAGTTTTTCCGACACCACCTTCAGGAAGAGGGTCACTTTCTGAGGATGTAGATTAATGAGCTGGATCTGTTCTTATTGAAAAGGGTCAGGAAAGAAAACCATAAACCTTTAAGGAGGCCTGAGAAAAAATGCATCTTCGATCCTTTATATTTTTCACTCAATATTGAAATATAAAAAACATCCAGCGGGAGGCTATGGATCCCTGAGTATTTAAAACCTGCTTTTTCGGAAAACTTTGTAAAGGTTTCCGGAGTAAAGTGCCACAGATGCCTCGGTACATCCCAGGCAGCCCAGTAACTGCCAAAATGAACTGCATCATACGAGCTACAGTTTGGCAGTGCGACTATACAGACTCCATCCGGTTTTAGTAAACGGTAAATCGAGAAGGCATATTCAACAGGATCCTGAAAATGCTCCAGAACGTGCCAGAGTGTTATGCAGTCAAAACTTCCCGGTTCCAGAGTATTTATCTTCTCCGGCGAAAGTACTTCCAGCCCAAATTTGGAGATTGAATAATCACGTGCTTTATCATTGATCTCAATTCCCTTTACATCCCACCCTGCATTTTTCAATACAGATAGAAAATGCCCTGTTCCGCTTCCGATATCGAGTAGTTTCCCGGTATTCAGGCCTGTTAATTTATTAACAATCCGCTTTTTTTTACCCAGCATGATGCTTCTCGAAAACCTGTAGAGCTTGTTTGAAAAGCCGGTTGCTGAATCGCTGTGGGAAACATAATCCTCAGATTCATAATATTTTCCGGCATCCTTTTCATCGGGTTGATCCTGAGTGATGATGAATCCGCAGTGTTGGCATTTTGAAAGTACAAACTCCTCCCCGCTCAGGAAATAGTCTGTGCACCGGGCATACAGAACAAAATCACCCGAATCACAGATAAGACATTTGGCATGATGCACCATGGTCTATTTCCGTTCCTGTTTCTTTACGAAACCTGAGACAATATATCCCGCTACTAGGAGAATCAGGATCAATGAGCTTGCGAGCGATACCTTATTACCGGCAACATAAGATCGCGGATTGAAGGTGAATTTTATTTCATGGTCACCGGCCGGCGCAATCATTGCCCTGAGTACATAATTTGCCCTGAAGTATGGAACTTCTTTACCGTCAACAAAACAATTCCATCCGGCAGGATAATAAATTTCGGAAAATACAACAAGCTTTTCGGAAACTGTCGAAGATTTATACATCAGCTCATTTGGCTGGTAGGAGACAAGTTCGATCTTATCGCTTTCTGCGACAGGGTATGAAGATCCTGAAATCTGATCTTTGAATACCTTGTCAATAACTGCTTCGTGCCAGGGACTAATGTTTTTCAATGCCATTATTTCCTCGTTTGCATTTTCGACCAGAACAGGTTTTTCCACAAACCAGGCATTCCCCAGGGCGTTCGGATTAATTATCGGAGGAGCTTCCGGATTATAAATTATGTATCTGGCATTAAGCATATTAAGGCCATGAGTTTTGGAAAACACCGGATAAATTTCTTCAAGTGATGCCGTATTATTGAATGTTCCAATTATAAGATTAATATCCCTGATGAGTGAGGAATCAATAAGTTCCTGGTACCTTTTGAGCTTTGCCCCATGATAACCTCCTACAGATTTATGGAAATAAGATGTCGGGGTATTGTCATTAAAAGTTGAAACCGAAAGGTTAAGAACCCGGTGATATGATTTGTCTTTAAGAATATATGAATCAGCAGGGGTAGGGGCGATAGATTTTTGAAAGACCGAGGGCTTAACGAACCTGTCGGCATTCAGATATCTTTTATCAACAATCCACAGATCGAGGATTACCAGTGCTCCGATCAGAAGTATTGCGTACTCCTTTCTTAGCTTGTCGTATAGAAATGCCACAATTGCTCCGGAAGCAAGCAGGATTAAGACGAGCGATCTCAGACTATCGCTTCTAAGCAGATCCTTTCTATCGGCAATCATGGCAACCTTTAGCCAGGGGGGCAGGCCGGACTCATCCTGATTTAGAAAGGAACCGGCGATACCGGGAATGATTATTATCAGCAGGATAATTCCACCGGTGATTCCGGTGGCGAGCTTTATACCCTTCAGGAGCTCTTTTCTGGAGAGAGAGGGATCAAAGATCTCCTTTAAGGCAAACGTCCCGAGCAAAGGAATGCAGAACTGGGCAATCACCAGTATCATGGTGACAGCCCTGAATTTGTTATATCCCGGGAAGAAATCTATAAAAAGGTTTGTCAGAGGCATGAAATTTTTCCCCCATGCCAGCATTAACGACAGCAATGTTGCGAAAAGCAACCACCATTTTTCAGGACCTTTTATAATTATCAGGCCGAGAATAAATAAAAAG
>CAZKMH010000140.1:0-8513 GCA_964553395.1 uncultured Rikenellaceae bacterium
CCAGATATAATATGCTATGGTATATGTACCTCACTGTTTAACTTTAGTCCGAAACATCAGGTGTGTAATGTCAATCATTGTTGTTGTCTGCATCCGCTGAAGACATGTTCAACAAAAGTACCCAGCAATTTATTCGTTATATAACGGACAGGCATTAAGAACAAATTAATCTCACATTAAGAACAGGTTAAATGGTTTTAATCTTTTTCACACCGTACAGAGAATCCGGCACCTTTTTCTGATTTGAGGTATTTAACTTCAACACTGGTATCCTCAAGCACTATTGAATATATCTGGTTCGACGGATTAACTTCAACAGGAGCAGAGTTTGACCACCACCGGCATGACTGGCCTGATTCTTTAAATTTACCGTCGGGTGTCCGGAACCCTCCCGGAAGCGCGGCAAATCCTATCTTATTTGTTCCCTTCCTGGATTTCCATCCGGTTGTGTTCTTTAGACTGGTACCAGCCATATCAACTCCCTTTAGATTCTTTATAAGGGTCCTCCAGTCATTGTTTGAAGGTATATGCCAGCATTCGGGAGCAAGACCCCGTGGATCATTGATCGCAAACCAGTTATACAATTTACCATGCTTATTCCCGTTTTCCGGATCGTTTTCATAAAAACACCATGCAGGGGTGCCTGCCGATGCTGCATTAATCCATTCTTCCTCAGTCATAGCCTGTGGAATAACATCCCCGTTCCTGAAATGTGAAACATTCAGGTTACTTGCAGTCCAGGTTTGTACACCATACGATATCGTTTTATAAATGTTTCCGTCAGTATCTTTCAGATCCTGAGCTTTAACATTAAATGACAAAACCATCAGAAACTGAATCCCGATAACCGATACTTTTTTAATTGCTGTTGCTTGCATATTACTTTTTTTAAATTTGAGAACTTTGTTTATGACAGGAATTTATATGTTGCTTCTACCGGCTCCCCACTGTTATGCTTAAAAGGTCCGTTTCTCCAGGCTGTTCCGGGCCTTGTTTGAGAATCAGTTCACTGTTCAGAAGATAAGCCCCGGAGGTGACAATTTTATCTGACATATCGAGACCTGAAAGAACAAGGACTGAATCTCCGGATTGTAAACCCGTGGTTACAAGACGATAGGAGAATTCTCCGCTTTCCGCCCTCACCCAGACCCTGTCGCCATCATAACCGGTAATAACTGCAGAAGCCGGTATTATCATCCCGCGGCTCTTCCCTGTCAGAACGCTCAGCAAAGCAAACATTCCGGGATGAAGTCGTCCATACGGATTATCTATCACAGCCCGGACTATGGTAATATTCTTTCCTGTTTCAAAAGAAGGATTAACAAAACTGATATTGCACTTCACGGGAAATTCGCCGGTTATGGGAACCGATACAGTTGCAGGCATACCCGGTCTCAGGAATTGAACCTCGTCGGGATATACCTGTGCTTCCACCCAAAGCTTACTGTCATCAGCAAACTCAAAAAGTGACTGCCCCTCCTTAATATATTGACCTTCAGAAACATTTACTGATCTGATTATTCCATTTACCGGACTGTAAATCGGGATCGTGAATAAAATCTTTCCATCCTTTCCCATCTGTTTTATCTGTGAGGGTAACATTCCCATCAGTAATAATTTTTCTTCAACTGCCAGGCTTGGTTCATATCTGGCAGAAAAATTCCAGTTATTGCTTTGTAGTCTGTAATATTCCCGCTGTGTGCTCACGAGCTCCTCACTGTAGAATTCATACAGCATATCCCCTTTTTTTACCCGTTCTCCGGTATTTCTGAAATAAAGTTTTTCGATCCTTCCGGAAATCCATGAACTGAAGCTTACTGCACTCTGTTCATTGACCTTCAGAACCCCGGTTAGTGTTAATTTTCGTCCGATGGATGCTTCCCGGATAGCTTCTATATTTATGTTAGCCAGCTGGATCTGGGCATCACTCAAAACAATATTATTACCCTTAACTGCTGAATCAGGTGCTTCTTCATCCTTATGCATTTTACATGATAACATGATAAATACTAATACCAGTGGAAGAAGTGACGCTGCTGATCTGAATGTTTGAACTGACATATGGTTAGAATTAAGTGTTATTTTAACATCATTTTGATATCATTTTGATATCTATTATTATTTCAGACTGATAAAACCATCGCTATCAATAAGTAACAAAGCTTTCTCGGCAATTTGGGAATTCTGGTCGATGCCTGACAGAATCTCAATTTTGCCTTTTGATCTCACTCCTGCTCTGACTTCCGTTGCAATAAATTTATTATTATCCAGAACAAAGACCGAACAGCGCTGGCCCAGGTTGACAACGGCTGTAGCCGGTACCCATAAACCATCACGGGCTCCGGTCCGGATAGTGGCTTCTATCTGTCTGCCCGGCATCAGGAGTTTCTCCCTGTCACTGATATAAACCCTGACAGTTTGAAACAATCCTCCGTTCAGGGGTTCAATCTGATCTATTGAAGCATTGAATTGTTTGTCAGGTCTGGCTGCATCAGAAATAAAAACTTCTTGTCCCCTTCGTAGGAGTGAAGCATATTCAGTCTTTACTTTCAGATCGACCCTTAATGATGTTATATCGATAAGTTTAAAAAGCGGATCTCCTGTTTCAATAGTTATACCGTCAGTTAACCCCACATTTCCTGTTCCTGCCAGAAAAGTTTCAGGGTCATTTTCACCTTTTGAGTCTGAAAAGAAGTATGTCTCAGGATCAAAATCCCTGCTGACTGCGTACCCTTCTGCAAAACTGTAAACAGGCAGATAATAATCCGGCACTTTTGCCCTTTTAAGGGAATCAATCTGTCCCTTTGACAGGCCGAGGAGATTGAACCAGTCAAGCGCCTCCTTTGTCAGATCATCCCGGTCGGGATAGGTCTGAATAAGTCTTACATAATTCCACTGTTCATTATATATATAAGGATTGTAGACCTCGCAGATCTTCTGTCCTTTTTTTATATGCTGAAACTGATATTTTACGAATGATCGCTCTACACGCCCTCCAAAACGGGCACTTACAGTTTGAATTTTCCTTGGGTCATAATTAATTATTCCCGATGCCTCAATCACTAAAGGCATTGCTGACTGTTCAGCTGTTATTGTCCGGACCCCTGCCAGAACTGTTTCGTTAACAGAGCGGACTATATCAATAAGGGAAGAATCGAAGCTGTTCTCATCCTGAGCGATCAGTTCAATAAGGAACATCCCGCATATCGGGCAGTCACCGGGTTCGTCGCGGATCACCTGAGGATGCATCGAACATACATACTGTTTGTCTTCAGTTAAAACTGTCCTGTTCTCTTTTCCTTCATTTCCCCGCTGTGATCTGTTAGAGGCAGCAACCAGGATCAACACCAGTAAAATCGATATTGATATTCCTGTGATTGTATAATATTTTTTCTTCATACCCTGAATTTATTTTTCATGATTATACTATTGCGGATTGAATACCTTTATTTTTCCTTGTTTTTTCAGTTCATTTTCCTTTGCCATTTCAAATATTACAGGAGTCACAAGCAGTACGTGAATTGTCGATGTGAACAAACCGCCGATAAGCGGAAGCGTGATTGGAAGCATGACATCACTGCCGGCGCCTGTTGCCCAGAGTACCGGGAACAATCCGAACAACGATACACATACTGTCATTATCTTGGGCCGCAGTCGTTTTACGGATCCTTTTATCACACCCTGTCTTATATCCGAAAAATTTATTTTCTGCCCGGTTTCCATACTTTTCGCCATTATCTCCTCCATGGCTTCATTCAAATAAATTGTCATAAGCATTGATGTTTCAATAGCCATCCCGAAAAGGGCAATAAAGCCCACTGCAACGGCAACCGACATATTTATCCCATACAGAAAGACTATGTATACTCCCCCGATCAGAGCAAACGGAACCGTGATGAGAGTTATTAACGCCTCCTTCAGGGAGCGGTATGTGAAATAAACGACCAGAAGAATTATGAATATTACTATTGGTATGATTATCATTAGTTTACGGTTTACCCGCAACTGGTTTTCATACTGGCCGCTCCATTCGAGGTAATAACCCTTTGGCAGTGACTCTACCATCTCCTCAAGCCGTTGCTTACATTCCCGTACGGTACTTCCGAGATCACGGTCACGGACATTAAACAATACTGCTCCCCGCAACATTGCATTTTCCGAGCTTACCATAGCCGGGCCCTCCTTGATTTCGATCCCGGCAACGGCAGAAAGAGGGATCGGGCCCGATTCAGGGCTCTGAACCAGTATCCGCTTTATTTCCGTAAGATTGTTCCGGTATTCCTGCGCAAAGCGGACATTCACATTAAATCTCCTTCTCCCTTCGATAGTTGTTGTAACATTCACACCACCAAGGGCAGATTCAATGACCCTGTTTACATCATCAACACTGAGGCCGTATCTGCCGATCTCATCCCGACGAATTGAAATATCAATGAATTTTCCTCCGGTTACAGGATCAACATAAAGATCATTTACACCTCTTATATCAGCAAGATGATTTCTAAGTTGGTTTGAAAGAAACCAGATTGAGTCAAGGTTTTGTCCGTAGACCTTAAGTCCCACGTCGGTCCTGACTCCTGTTGACAGCATATTAATGCGGTTTATGATCGGCTGTGTCCATCCGTTAACGACACCCGGAATCTGGAGCCGTGCATTCATCTCAAGGAGTATATCTTCCTTTGTCATACCCGGTCTCCACTCATTTCTTGGTTTAAGCAAAATGATCGTTTCGATCATGCTTATAGGTGAATTATCAGTCGCAGTGTTTGCCCTGCCGGCTTTACCAAGCACATTTTCCACTTCGGGAAAGGATTTTATTATCCTGTCCTGAACCTGGAGGATCCTTTTGATTTCACTGTTGGAAACATCAGGCAGGGTAACCGGCATAAACAGAAGCGAACCTTCATCAAGGGGCGGAATGAATTCCGTTCCCATTCTTAACAACATTGGGATGGTTATCACCAGTGCAATTATATTCACTGCCAGGGTGGTTTTACGATATTTCAGGCAACCTTTAAGGATGGGAGTGTAAATACTTTCGATGATTCTTGTTACAGGATTGGCATTTTCCTGTTTCAGTTTACCCCTGAGAAGAAAGTTTATAAGTACCGGTGTAAGTGTAATTGCCAGAAAAGCATCAATAAGAAGAATGAAAGTTTTTGTAAAAGCAAGAGGATGGAACATTTTACCCTCCATTCCGGTCAGCATGAAGACAGGGAGGAACGACGATACAACAACAATGGTTGAGTAAAATACCCCGGCACCAACCTGTTTTGTGGCTTTTTCTATAATTGAATCTCTTCTTTCCTTTTTCATGCGGATTTACTTATCTGGCAGGGTAGATTCATCAGCAAGACGCCGGTACGAGTTTTCAACCATCACTATAGTATCGTCAACGATAACTCCGATCGCCAGAATTATCCCTGTAAGCGACATGATATTTGATGAGATATTGAGTGCGTTAAGGAGTATGAAGGAAACAGCGATCGAGATTGGCATCTGTATAAGAATAATGAGAGCACTTCTCCAGTGAAAAAGAAAGAGAAGTACCACCAGTGAGACAGCAACCATTTCTTCGAACAGCGTACCTCTCACTGACCTGACAGCTTCTTTTATCAGTGTGCTTCTGTCGTAGGATGTTTTGAATTTAACTCCGGCAGGAAGTCCTTTTGCCACCTCCTTCATCTTTTCTTTGACAGCTGTAATGACTTTATCGGCATTCTGGTTGTATCGCATTACTATTATTCCTCCAACTACCTCTCCCTCACCATTCTCATCGAAAATTCCAAGTCTCAGGTCTCCGCCTTCGCCAACGCTTCCGATATCACTTACATAAACCGGTACGCTGTTGAAAACACCAACCGGGATCTTTTCAATATCTTCAGAATTCCTGATATAACCCAGACCTCTTATAATATAGCCCATATCGGATTTCTCAAGCTTGCGTCCGCTTACGTCATTGTTGTTCTCCCGTGTTGCGTCTAATACATCAGCAAGTGTAACATTATAATAGATCAGCTTATGGGGATCGACTGATATCTGATATTGCTTCTGAAAACCTCCGAATGATGCCACCTCGCTGACACCCGGAACTGTTTGCAGTGCATACTTTACATACCAGTCCTGTAGTGCCCGCAGCTCTCCAAGGTCATATCCCCTGCCATCAAGTGTATACCAGAAAATATGCCCTACGCCGGTACCATCGGGGCCAAGTGTGGGAATGACACCATAGGGCAGAAGCGGCTGAGTTGAATTAAGCCTCTCCAGTACCCTGGTCCTGGCCCAATAGACATCGGTCCTGTCTTCAAAAATCAGGTATATAAAGCTCATTCCGAACATTGAGGTTCCTCTGACATTTTTAACTTCAGGTATACCCTGAAGATTGGAAACAAGCGGAAATGTCACCTGATCCTCAATAACCTGAGGGCTCCTGCCAGGCCATTCTGTAAATACAATAACCTGGTTTTCAGAAACATCAGGTATTGCATCAATTGGATTTTTACTTACTGAAAATATTCCCCAGATAAACAAAGCCGCAGCCAGGAGCAAAACAAGAAACCGGTTTTGCAGCGAAAACGAAATCAGTCTTTCTACCATATTAATAGTAGTAATAACTATTTTTTTACTGCATCGGGCTTTTTCTCAGCTTCTTTTTTGACAAGGTTCATTCCACATTTTGTACATTTTCCGGCTTTATCCTGTGTAACTTCGGAATGCATGGGACAGGTGTAAACATCTTTCTTAACCTCTTTTGCAATGAGATTCATTCCACATTTCGGACATTTACCTGTTTTTTCCTGATTAATCTCCGGATGCATGGAGCAGGTATAAACAGTTTTTACTGCAGCAGTCTCTTTCTTTTGCTGATCAATAGAAAGAAGTGATGAATTTTTGTCACCGGAATCAGTGGTTTTGGAAATGAGTGGATTGCTCCCTGAAGCAAGGAGGGCAATCCCAATAGTAAACAAAGTTACAGAAATCAATTTTTTCATGATTGTTCAATTAGGTTTAAACAGAAATTGTGACGAATAGTGTTTGCTAATAATTAATTGAAGGAAAAGTAGAGCATAGCTTAGACACTCCGATTAATTTAACATTAATTTAGCATTAAGATTGCATTAAGACCCGCGTACCGCTACCTGTCACTGTTCCCCGTGAGGCTGTTGAAAAAATGAATAAAATCAGACTTTTAAGCCACCCTCAGGCAATTTTTATCGTCGAAGTAATCTCACTTCACCAGAATGACCCTGAATATAATTTCTTCTTTCTGGAACCGGATTCTGCAATAATAAATACCGTCAGAAAGTGCCGATAAATCAAATGTTTTTACTCCCGCAGGAATCCCTGAAAGCCTTTCATTATAAACAATCTTCCCGCCATCATTGATCAGTTCCAGAACACCTTCCTCCAGCGGACGTTTAAAATCAATACTGAAAATCCCGGAAGAGGGATTAGGATATGCTCTGATGTCCTTATTATCAAGCACTCCTTCAACCGGTGTGGATGATGGTGTCCAGTCAATAATTAATGAAAGGAAATTGGCAGTATTTGCAGGTGTCGAATGGAATGCAGTGGTACCCTTGGTAAAGGGATAATTGTTAACTGTTTTTCCTGTTGTCAGACTCGATGCCCATGCCATTTCCAGCCACACAAAATATGAGCCGTCAGGTACCACAGTTCCTGCAACATTTGTTCCGTTCCACAGGAATGTTACGGTTCCATGCGCTGTCCGTGTCGGACCTGTGGTAGCATCAACTACATTCTGATTGGATTTATTCACCCAGGTCTGCAGGTGATCTAAATCACCCTGCCCGGCATATCTGATTTTGGTTTTTATGAATGAAGTGGTGCTATTCTCTATCCAGATCGCAAGCAAATGTTCAGGACTGAAACCTCCTGTGGAAGTTGTGGTCACTGAAAAGCTTAATGTCCCTGCTGTTTGAGAGTACACTATCCCCGCAGTAAAAAGAAACAGCAGTACAGTTATTCCTGATTTAATGCGCAGAATTTTTTTCATACGATAATGTTTATAGTTAAACCATCTTTATTCAATAAAATCTTGTCCAGTGAGTAAAACCACTCTGAACGGGGAATGTTCAAAAGGATTTTTAAGAAATCTGTATTGAAAATATTAATCTGTTCTTAATGGAATCTTAATAGGGAGTTAATCCCTCCTACATTCATGAGACCTACTTTTGTACTGAATTAACCAGTATTAAATTTAGTCTGACATGAACTCATTTCCCGGCGTTTCAAATAGTGGAATTCATAGTGAAAGGAGCAAAAAAACCATTGATTATAAGGACAATACTCTTATTGATCATTTCAAAAATAATCCGGTACTGAGGGAACTGGATTCAGAAATCAGCGATGACTTCCAGACATATATTAAATGGTTAGACCTTCCGGTTTACCCTAATCTGGTTGTACTCTCATCTTTACACCACTATTACTACGACGAAGATGATATGAAGGAGGTCGGGATACTGGTGAATCTGAAACAACTCAATCAG
>CAZKMH010000141.1:0-6083 GCA_964553395.1 uncultured Rikenellaceae bacterium
TATTGATGTTCAGACACTTGTTCCGTTCGATACGAGGGGGATCATCCTTGAATCGATAAGCAAAACAAACAGGGTATTGTTTCTCGATGAAGATCTTCCCGGCGGAACCACAGCTTTTATGTTACAGGAAACCCTCGAAAGGCAGGGAGGCTGGCAATACCTTGATTCTCCTCCCAGGACCCTGACCGCAAAGGAACATCGTCCGGCTTATACAACTGACGGGGACTATTTTTCAAAACCGAATGCCGAGGATATTTTTGATGCTGTCTATGCCATGATGAAGGAGTCGGTGCCGGCGAAGTACTAACCTGGGGGTGAGTACTGTGGGTAAAAAGAGAATTTGTTACTTATGGCTGTATTAATAAAATTATGTAAATTGCCCCGTCATATGGATAATACGAAAGAGAATTTGGATCTGTTCACAATAATGCCTGAGGATAAGATACCCGAAAAAGGCAAGATACTTATTTCCGAACCATTTCTCCCCGATTCCTTCTTTAACCGCACTATTGTATATCTGGCTGATCATAACGCTGAAGGTTCAGTAGGATTTATACTTAACAAAAAGCTTGAGATAAAGGTGAGCGACGCCATTTCAGATTTTGAAGGGTGGAACGAGTATCTGAGCATGGGCGGGCCAGTTGCTCCTGATACACTCCACTATCTCCATAACCTGGGTGATGAGATCCCGAAAAGTGTCCTGGTCGATGAGAATATATTCTGGGGAGGAGATATAAGCTACATCCGGAAAATGATAAAAGCAGGCAAATTGAATAACAGACAGATCAGGTTTTTCCTGGGTTACTCAGGATGGTCGGCCGGACAGCTTGAAAGAGAGCTGAAGGAGAATTCATGGGTGATTGCAAAGGTCAAAACAGATATTGTTCTTAGCAACCAGGAGGAAAACTCGTGGAAAAGGGTATTAAGAGGCTTTAAGAATAAATACAGAATGTGGGCTGATTTTCCGGAATCGCCGGATATGAACTAAGACTGGATATGCAATATCTTATACACCAGCTCTTTTAGCAAATCCCCCGGTTCGCTGGTCAGATCACCAAAACCCTTTGATTTCATGTCATAGGTTCTCAGAAGACTGATAATCTGAATTGTTTTTGAGGCATTGTATTTTGATGCTGAGATCTCATAATCCTTTACAAAATACGGGTTGATCTTCAAAGCAGCGGCAACATTATTTTTTGACTTGTCGGCGAGGTAATGATATATCAGGATCTTGCTGAAATGGCTGAAAAGTGATGCAATTGTAAGAGTAATTGGATTATCCCTCTGATTACCGGCAAAATGACGTACTATCATATTGGCTTTCAGAATATTTCTCTCACCTACAGCCTTCTGAAGCTCAAAATTGTTGTAATCCTTGCTGATCCCGATATTCTTTTCAATAAGCTGGGCATTTATTACAGGTTTCCCTGCAGGAAGGGTGATAATCAGCTTATTAAGCTCGTTAACTATTTTATGAAGATCGGTACCCAGGTATTCGGTAAGCATGGCGCACGCACCGGGGTCTGTTTTTATGCCCTGCATCATCAGATACTTTTCTATCCATGCAGGGATCTGGTAATCACGTAACCTCCCCGACTCAAAATAGACAGCATGAGTTTCCAGGGCTTTGAAAAACCTGGTTCTCTTGTCCGGCACTTTATATTTATAATTGAGTACCAGGATAGTTGACTGCAGAGGCTTTTCAAGATATATAACGAGATCCTCCACCTTCTTCAGCGACTGTGCTTCTTTTACGATCAACACCTGGTGGCTCGCCATCATCGGGAATCTTCTGGCCGTCTCAATAATTGAAAGAATCGTGGTATCTTCCCCGTAAAGGATCATCTGGTTAAATGACTTCTCAGATTCGGGCAGAACATTCTGTTCGATATAATCCGTGATCAGATCGATATAATATGGCTCCTCGCCGGCAAGAAAATAGACCGGTTTGAAGATCCTTTTTTTAAGGTCTGAGATTATCTCTTCATATGTTATTGCCATATTAAAACCTTAGGTGTTTGACTGAAATACCGTTATCCTTGATCTCTCTCAGCGAATCAATACCGATCTTAAGATGAGTTTCAACAAATTTGTCTGTTACCTTTCGATCGCTTGCCTGAGTTTTTATACCTGTGGAAATCATTGGCTGATCCGATACCAGGAGTAAAGCTCCTGTCGGTATCTCATTGGCAAAACCAACAGTAAAGATTGTTGCCGTCTCCATATCAATCGCCATTGCACGAGTCTTTACCAGGTACTTCTTAAACCTGTCATCATACTCCCAAACCCTTCTGTTTGTTGTATATACAGTCCCTGTGTAATATTCCAGTTTATACCTGGTTATAGTTGCGGAAATGGCACTCTGAAGCTTAAATGCCGGAAGTGCAGGAACTTCAATGGGGAGGTAGTCATTGGATGTTCCGTCACTGCGGATTGCTGCAATAGGAAGAATCAGATCACCAAGCTTGTTCTTTTTCTTAAGGCCACCGCATTTCCCGAGAAACAGTACAGCAGTTGGACTTACTGCACTTACCAGATCCATCACGGTAGCAGCATTGGGGCTTCCCATCCCGAAGTTGATAATTGTTATACCATCTGACGTTGCACTTGGCATGTTTTTATCTTTTCCCTCTACATTAACTTTGTTCCACTTTGCGAACAACTCGACATAGTACAGATAGTTGGTAAGAAGGAAAAACTTACCGAAACTTCCGATTGATTTACCTGTATACCTCGGAAGCCAGTTATTAACAATCTCCTTTTTGGTTTTCATTAATTTGTCTCATTCATTTTGTAATATTTACCTCACCCTAAATCCCTCTGCCTAATTCAACCTCACCCCCTAAATCCCTCTGCCTAATTCAACCTCACCCCCTAAATCCCCCTCTGCCTAATTCAACCTCACCCCCTAAATCCCCCTCTCCCAGGAGAGAGGGGGACTTTACTATTTGTTCTTTAAGTCCCTCTCCCCCGGGAGAGGGATTTAGGGAGAGGTTAAGTCCCTCTCCCCCGGGAGAGGGTAAGTCCCTCACCTGGGAGAGGGATTTGGGGAGAGGTTAAGTCCTTCTCCAGGGAGAGGGATTTAGTGTGAGGTATCATCTTTCTCAATATATTTGTAAAAACTGAATAAATCAAATTATTCGAGTTTTCAAAATTACAAAACTAAGTTGAAACAGTTAAATCTGCCTGAATATTCCTTCCGGTTTATAGAAAGAGAGGGAACCAGGATGATACTTGATACCATTCGACGGAAGTATGTTAAACTTACTCCCGAGGAATGGGTAAGGCAGAATTTTGTACAGTATCTTATTCATGAGGGGAAATACCCTCCCGGATTAATCGGGATTGAGATTCTTTCACCTTTCAATAAAATAAAAAAAAGGGTGGATATCCTGGTCCATAACAGGAAAGGTGAACCTGTGCTCATAGTTGAATGCAAATCACCTGACGTTGAGATCGTCGAAGACAAGGTATTTGATCAGATCACAGTTTATAACATGAAATACAGGGTGCCGTATCTTGTTGTAACTAACGGTATGTATCATTATGCCTGCAGGTACAACCAGGAGAAAAATGATTATGAATATTTATTGGCAATACCACTCTATGAAGATCTTCTTAATTTAAGCACATGATTAAAGTGACCTGCGCGATAATAAGGAATGAAGAGGATGAGGTGCTTGTAGTGCAGAGAGGAGAAAAGAAAGATCATCCTTACAAATGGGAGTTTCCCGGAGGCAAACTGAAGGAGGGAGAAACAGATGAAGAATGCATCATCCGGGAAATACGGGAAGAACTCTCTTTGGAGATTGTCATACTGAGGAAGCTGGATCCGGTTGAACATGATTATGGGCATATAAAGATTTCCCTGATTCCCTTTGTCTGCGATACTCTCGATGAACTCCCGGTACTTTCAGAACACATTGATTTCAAATGGCTTTCTTCGGAAAAGCTTGATTCAGTTGATTTGACGGAAGCCGACAGGGTTGTGGTCAAACTCTATCATAATACTGTTAATAAATTAACAGTAAAAATCAGGGAGATCCCTGAATCTGAGCAGGCAAAAAGTCTGTATAACTACCTGCGCAATATGATTAATAATATGATAAGTACACAGGAAGCCGATTGGATCGCGGCATCGGCTGTCGATAATCCACACCTTTTTCTGAAGCTTCTTGAGTATTCGTATAAATCCGACAGGAAACTCGCATTTCGTGCTTCCTGGACCCTTTCAAAAGCATGTGATGTTTATCCCGAACTTATCCATCCCCATCTGGAAGGAATTATTGAAAAACTTGATCAGGTTGGTAATGAAAGTACACAACGCTCCTTTCTGAGGATCCTTTCTCTGACCGATATCGGGTTAGTCAGCCAGAAGCATCACGGCATTCTGGCTGATCATTGTTTCAGAGCTCTTAACTCGGGCTTTTCGGCTATTGCCATAAAGGCTTATTCGATGGAGATCATTTACCGGCTTGCACTGATCTATCCGGAGCTCGCCAATGAACTCGCTGCTTCGATCAATATGCTCGAGGGTGAGGGCTCCGCAGGAGTTATAGCAAGGGGTAGAATAATTATGAAGAAGCTTGCGGAGATTACCGGAGACCCAGGATCCACTCAGTCATGATCTTCATAACCTCAGGTGAGAATGTCTCTTCAATTCCGTTATACTCGGCAATAGTTCCTGTTTTACAATGTTGAAAGAGATGGTTCAGATCAGGGAAAGCTATGGTTTTAATTAATCTGTTGCCTCCTGAACCAAGAGCTTTTTCAATTGCCGGAAGGTTTACATCTGCAGCAACCTGGAGATCCTTTTCGCCATTGAGGGCAAGAACAGGGCACTTGACTTTTTTCCAGTAAAGTGACGGATCGGTCCGCATGAAATATCTGAACCAGGGAGAGACTACCGCTTGTGAGGATTGCCTGAATCTCTCAAGTTCCTTGTTAATCTCCTCAGGGCTGCTTTCCTCTTTGGCCAGTTCTTTTTTATATACAGATGTCATCTTTTCCAGCGCTTTTTTGTCATCAGCCTCTTTCCTGACCACTGCAAATAGCTTCTTATTTATCGAGATACTTTTCATTACATCGGCTTCGGCAATACCTGATGCCAACCCCAGGTCTTTATTCTGCCTGTGAAGCACCTTGTCTCCACGAACGCCGGTCCCTGCAAGGGAAATTATAAATGCTACTTCCCTGTTTGCTGCTGCAACCATTGGAGCAATTATTCCTCCTTCACTGTGTCCCGTCAGTCCTATTAATTCCGAATTGATTTTTTGTTTGGTTTTTAAGAATTTAAAAGCTGCTTCAGCATCTGTTGCAAAATCAGCAGATGTTGCGGTGGAATAATTTCCTTCTGATTTTCCGATACCCCTGTCATCATACCGAAGAACGGCTATCCCGTTTCGTGTAAGATGATCCGCTATCACCAGGAAAGGTTTGTGGCCAAAAACCTCTTCGTTTCTGTTCTGGGCACCGGAACCTGTTATCAGGATTACTGCAGGAAAAGGGCCTTCACCCTTTGGGATGGTCAGGGTGCCGGCCAGGTTAATGTTGAATCTATCATTTGTAAAGGCCACATCTTCAGATATATACTGGAAAGGAGGTAAAGGTTCCTGGGGTCTTTTAAATGTTATCGGTACCGTGAGCTTTGTGAGGCTTAGCGGAAAAGTCATGCCAGCCTGCTTGAATGAGCCATCAATCAATGTGTCATTCACAAAGGCCCCTGAATACTCAGCCATCAGGACAGGCGCCAGGATCTTAATATCCTTTCCATTCAAAGTAACGGGTCCGATTTTAATGTTTTTTGCTCCCTGGTCAGGACTGTCAAGGGTTGCAGTGATTGAATCTTTTTCGATAAGTGAAAGGTTGTAAACAATCCTTAAAGTGACGCCGCTTACAGAAAGCTTTCCCATCCATGAACCTGCAAGTATTCGTTTGTCAATAGTATTCTGGGCGGTTACTTGCCGTGAAAGAATAATTATCAATATTGTACTGAGATAAAAAGTGATCTTTTTCATTTTTTTGATTTAATATCCAAATTTATTGTTTTAAGATAAGAATCCTTTTGTTTTTCCGCAGATTTC
>CAZKMH010000141.1:6183-8498 GCA_964553395.1 uncultured Rikenellaceae bacterium
AGTCTCCGGGAAACAATAATATCCATTTCACATTTCTTTACTACTTTTGAAAACCAACATTTGAAATAAATGAGGATAGTTGATACAAAGGGGCAGCCGTGCCCGGCTCCGATAATTGCTACGAAGAGAGTTCTGAAGGATGCGAAAACGGGTGAAACTTTCAAAGTTCTTACTGATAGTCAGACATCCCTCAACAATCTTACGAAGTTTTTAAAGGACAACAGTACAGAATTTTCAGTAGAAGATACTGACGGGATCTGGACAATCATCGTCACAAAGAAAAGTGATATGACTTCACAGGTAAAAGCAGAGGAATATTGCACTCCATCCGTTCCGCATTTTGCCCGGGGTAATTTTATAATTGCATTTACTTCAGATAAAATGGGAGAGGGCGATGAAGAGCTCGGGCGCATTCTGATGATAAATTTTATAAAAGCCGTAAAGGAACTTGAGAAGCTGCCTGAAAAGATGATTTTTTACAACAACGGTGTAAAGCTTGGATCGGACGATTCGCCGGTTCTTGAGCATCTTAAAGAGATCGAAAGAATGGGTGTTGGTATACTATTTTGTGCTACCTGTTCTAATTACTACTCACTTGAGGATAAGATAAAGGTTGGATCCCTCAGTAATATGTATGAGATCGCACAGGTGATGGCTTCTACCGGCAATGTCATAAAGCCCTGAAGTACAGATAAATATGAAAATTGATCTTCTTCAGATGGTCGAAAGTGGCGGATGCTCCGCCAAGATCCCTCCAAAAGAGCTTGAGGAGATCCTTAAATATCTGCCTTTACCGGAAGATCCGAATATCCTGGTTAATATTGACACTCACGACGATGCCGGGGTTTACAGGGTGAATGACGATCTGGCCCTGGTGTTCACTACCGATTTTTTCCCGCCGGTTTGCAGCGATCCTTATGAGTTCGGGCAGATTGCCGCAGCAAATTCGATAAGCGATGTATATGCGATGGGAGGTGATCCGGTTATTGCCCTGAATATAATGATGTTTCCTTCTGCCAGGTTGCCCCTTGAAGCATATGCTCAGATACTGAGAGGGGGATCTGACATCGCATCGGAGGCTGGCTTAAAGATTATCGGCGGGCACACTATAGATGATTCTACTCCGAAATACGGACTTGCTGTTGTTGGATATGTTCATCCTGAAAGTATCATCACGAATACAGGTGCAATGCCCGGTGATTCCCTGATACTTTCTAAACCTGTCGGAACCGGAATTATCCTTGCAGGACAAAGGCTGGGACTGGCCGGTGAGCATGATGTTTCAGAAGCTAAAAAGTATATGAAGCTACTGAACAGGTCCGGTGCAGAGGTGATGAAGAAATACAATATCAGGGGAGCAACAGATATTACTGGATATGGCCTGGCAGGACATGCTTTGAAAATGGCGAAAGCAGGCAATGTTTCGATAGAATTGAATATGAGGAAGGTCCCGCTGATCGCAAATACATATCTGATCATTGACGAAGGATGTATTCCGGGCGCTTCATTCCGTAACCTCGAATTTGTTGAGAATGATTCTCACTTTGCAGATGATCTCGACTACAATCTGAAGATGATAGCATGTGATGCACAGACATCGGGAGGACTGTTGATGTGTGTTCCTGAAAAATCGGTTAAAACAATACTGACCGACCTGAATGAAGCAGGATTAACAAGTTCAGCTGTCATTGGAAAGGTCATTAAAAAACGCGAAAAGCTTCTATTTCTGGGCAACTGATCAAAAAATGTCAGTCCGGCCTGTGCTATGGACTGAAGCCTGTTAGCCCACCAGAGCTATTTTTCGTTCATATGTACTGTAATAATTTGATATTAAATATATGCAATAAAGCTGTACATTTGGATTACAAGGCGCAATGGCACAATGGTAAAGAGTGTCCGATTGCACAATTACACAACAAAACCATCATCTATGCACACTCCCCTGAAACTGCTCATTCTTCCGGCATTTGCTTTCGTAAGCTGTAATAAAACAACACCTCCGAATGTAGTTCTCATTATTACGGATGATCAGGGATACGGTGACCTGAGTTACACCGGAAATCCTCATTTAAAGACTCCGGCAATTGACAAGCTGGCTTATGAAAGCATCAGATTCACCAATTTTTATGTCAATCCTGTTTCGGCTCCTACCCGTTCAGCCCTGATGACCGGCCGTTACTCTTTACGTACCGGAGTTCATGACACCTATAACGGTGGAGCTATTATGGCGGCAAGCGAGATCACAATTGCCGAAATGCTCAAAGAAAAGGGATACAAAACCGGGATTTTCGGCAAATGGCACCTTGGGGATAATT
>CAZKMH010000142.1:0-8401 GCA_964553395.1 uncultured Rikenellaceae bacterium
GTAAACCCCATTTCGGGAAACTTCTCATTGCACCATTCATTTGACAATTCCGGATCGGGAACTGATGTGACCGGAGTTGCAATCAATGATCTCCACCCTGGTGACGGACTTTCCAGATGGAGTTTCTGCATCAGGCACGGATGCGATGCTTCTTCTTCAAATTGCTGGGGGGTATACCTGATGTCTGATATAAACCCTGAATCGCTCCGGAATGATCGTGCTGCAAAAGGATTTGCGGCCGGCGTCAACCTTACCGGAAATGACGATACGCTGCGGCTCTGGAAAGTAAGGGATGGCACTTTTTATCCTGTTGTTACCACTGGTTTAAACTGGCAGACCGGGGCAGGAACCCAGGCCGCGATGAAAATTGTTGTTGAACGGTCGCAATCAGGGCAGTGGACCATGCGGGTATCCGATCTCAGTAATCTCTTAATAAGTTCATCTTCCGGGATTGACAATGAATTATTTTACCCGGGATGGTTTAGCCTGTACTATAAATATTCGTCTGCACGCGACAGGCTTCTCTGGCTCGATGATGTGAGCATCGAGGGAACCTTTTATGCAGAGGAACCACCCCCGGATGTCCCCCCGGTACATGCCTCTCCCGGAGATATTGTTATTTCCGAAATAATGGCTGACCCTCTTCCGGTCGTGTCGCTTCCGGGAAAAGAGTACCTGGAGATCAGCAACACGACTGATAAACCGGTCAAAATCCAGGACTGGCATCTCACCGACGGCAATCAAAAGTTCTATTTACCGGGAATGGTATTATTTCCCGGGAAGCCGGTGATAGTATGCCATGAAAGGGATGCACCATTGTTTGGAAGCTATGGTGAAACAATGGGGCTGAAATCATTTCCTGCACTGACTGACGGAGGTAAGGTGCTGGCAATAAATGACAGCACAGGAAAGCTTATCCACGGTATCAAATATTCTTACGACTGGTACGGTGATGAACTGAAGTCAGAGGGAGGCTGGTCGCTTGAAATGATCGATATGGAGTTCCCGTTCTATCAGGAAGGAAACTGGCACGCCTCGCTTTCAAAGGAAGGCGGAAGTCCCGGGAAACCGAACCCGGTTTCCCATAGTAATCCTGACATGGAATTCTTTGGAATTGAAAATGTTTTTCCTGACGACAGCAGCACTGTCAGGATTAAGTTTTCCGAAACACTTACCGGGCTTGCGGAAGAGAAGTCAGAAGTGAAGATCGGCGATGATGAAATCGCTGACCTGGCCCATGAGGATCCCCTTTTGCAGGAATACATCATAATTCCCGAAAAACCACTTGAGCGCGAAACCATTTATACGGTCTCAGTAAGCGATGAAATAACCGACTTTGCAGGAAACCGGGCAGAAAGGAATGGATTCAGCTTCGGCATCACTGAGCGGGCCCTTACGGGAGATCTTATGTTTAATGAGCTGTTATTTAATCCGGCACCGGGGGAACCTGATTACATTGAGTTTATAAATGTTTCGGGAAGGATAGTTGATGCATCCAGGCTGATGGTGGTGTCGGTAAATGATGAAACAAATGATACTTCGGATATTTATAATCTGTCATCTGAGCAGAGGTGTATACTCCCGGGCAGCTTTTATGCTGTGACAACTGACAGGGACAGGGTGCTTGAAAGGTTTTATTCGGCTGATCCGAATCAGGTGTTTGAGGTATCATCACTGCCTTCAATGCCTGATGATAAGGGGCATCTCATTCTCTTCAGCCGCGAGCTTGATAAAATTGACGAAGTGAGGTATGATGAGGATATGCATTACCCGCTTTTACAGGCGACTGAAGGGATCTCGCTTGAAAAGGTAAGGCCGCAACCAGGTTCGGCCGGTGAAATATACTGGCATTCAGCTTCGGAATCGTCGGGATGGGGAACGCCGGGGGCCGTGAATTCAGTTTTTTCGGAGGAGCCGGCGGGTGATGACCGGGTAATACTTTCCTCAACCAGAATAACTACCAATAATGACGGGATTGAGGATTTGCTTGTGATCGATCTGAATCTCGCGGGTAACGGCAACGTTGTTTCGGTGATGATCTTTGATGAGTCAGGTGGTATGGTGAAAAGACTAACAGATAATCTCCTTGCGGGTCAGAAGGCTTCAATTGTGTGGGACGGAACGGATGATGGAGGGAGGCTCGTCAGAAGAGGAATCTATATTCTGCTGATTTCAGCCTTTGATGATGAGGGGAAAAGGCTGAGGTGGAAGAAGGTGTGTGCTGTTATTTAAATAGAATTTCGGATTGCGGATTTGTGATTTCGGATTGAGTTGTAGAAATCCGCAATCATAACGACGCTATCAATTCGGTCATAATGATCGTCATCCTGGCTTCTGCCTTTTCAGCTTCTCTCTGAACGGATTCATGAGTCGTATACACAATCTTCCCTTCGATTCCAAGATCGGTGATGATACTCACCGCAAAGCAGGGAAGCCCCATATGCCTGGCAACAATAACCTCTGGAACGGTCGACATTCCCACAGAATCGGCTCCGATGGCACGGAAATACCTGTATTCGGCAGGAGTTTCAAAAGTAGGACCGGTTGTACCAAGATAGATCCCTTTATGTACCCTGATTCCATTTTTCTTTGCAATTTCCTCAGCCCTGTTTATCAGCGACCGGTCGTATGAACCGCTCATGTCAGGGAAGCGGGGTCCGATACGTTCATCATTTTGTCCGACCAGCGGATTGGGCATGAGGTTGATATGATCGGTTATAATCATTATATCCCCGATCTGAAAGTCAGGATTTAAACCGCCTGCTGCATTGGAAAGGAACAGATTCCGGATGCCAAGGTATTTCAGGACCCTGATGGGCATTGCAACCTGTTCGGAACTGTACCCTTCATAATAATGGAACCTTCCCTTCATGGCAACGATTTTCTTTCCGCCGAAATCGCCCGATATAAGCTTTCCCGCGTGTCCTTCGACCGTTGAAACGGGGAAATTCGGAATATCACGGTAGTCGATCTCAACCGGATTTTTGATCGCTGTTGAAAGTCCTCCCAATCCGGTGCCCAGGATTATGCCTGCATCAGGCCTTTCAATGCCATTAGTTCTGAGGAACTCCGCTGTTTCTATTATTTTTTCTAACATATTCAATAATCAGATTTTCAAACCGGGGACCTGCATTGTTTAAAAACTTTACACTGATGGGGATATAAAAAAATGTCGTTTTCAGAGGGAGTGCAATATTAGTAAATTCCCTGATCCTTACAGCATCCTTTTCAGTGGTAACTATATACTTTTCTGAGGATTTGAGATGATTCACAGCACGCGTTATCTTCTCAATATCCGGGCCGGTATAACAATGATGATCGGGAAAATCAATGTGTAAGAGTTCACTGAAATATTTCCCGAGATACTTCTTAATCGGACCCGAAGAAGCTATCCCGGTTACCAGGACAACTCCGCGATTTCCACGATCCTCATGAGAAAGTGAGAACTGACCGGGAAAATTGTCTTTAAACAGGGGTATCGGGGCGTCATACTTAAGCGAGGTGAAGAAGACTTCCTTGCCGCCATAAATTTTAAGCTCCCGGGTAATTTCATCAATTGTTCCTGCAGAGATGTCTTCTGGCGATTTTGTAACCAGAATCATGTCTGCCCGTTTTATATTTTTATTGCTCTCCCTCAGATAACCGTAGGGCATAAGCTGGTCCCTAGTCATCAGTCTGTTAAAATCGGTAAGCAGGATTGAAAAACCGGGTTTCAGGCTTCTGTGCTGAAAACCGTCATCCATTATTACTGCCTCTGTTAAGGGGAATTCTTTTAAAATGGCTTTGATTCCGTTGACCCTGTCACGATCGACGGCGACCAGGATGTCAGAAAATTTCCGGGCGATCATTAATGGTTCGTCGCCCGACTCAATTACAGTTGATGATGGAGTAACGACCCGGAAACCGGTTGATTTCCTCCTGTATCCCCTGCTTAAAACCGCCACTCTGAATTTTTCACGCAACAGCCTGACAAGGTATTCGGTATGAGGCGTTTTGCCCGTGCCGCCGACAGTGATATTTCCGGCACAGATGATTGGGATGCTGAATTCAGCCGAGGTCAGGAATCCCTTATCGTAAAGAAAATTTCTGATATCCGTGACAAGCCGGTAAAGAAGTGAGAACGGATAGAGGAAGAGATATTTTCTTTTTCCCATAAATTAGTGTACCTCAATAAAATAAGGTAATCTTGCCTGGACCCCCGAAAGATTTTTTAACTCCTGAAGAGTATTATAGAATTTAATGTTTTCGCCGAGTTCATTTTTCAGGAACCTCATTTTTATCTCACCCGTTAACTGGGACAGGAGTCTTGAATATGGATCAACAAGCGCCGGCAATTCTCTTATTGAATATGTTTCAATCTCTGCAAGGCTTGCCGCCTCATCTATCGATGCCTTCAATCCGCCAAACATGTCGACCAGGCCTATCTCAATCGCACTCGATCCGCTCCATACTCTTCCCTGTCCTATGCTGTCAACGGAGCCGGTGCTCATCTTTCTGCCATCCGATACTTTGCTCACAAAATCGGAGTAAATATTTTCAATGCTTTTCTGCATTACCTCTTTTTCGTAAATATCCATCGGCCTGTAAACCGAGGGAAAGTCGGCATTCTCGTTTGTGCTGACTGTCTCCGTCGTGATCCCAAGCTTCTCATTCATCAGACGGCCCGCGTTGGGAAGCAGTCCGAAAACACCTATCGATCCGGTTATTGTTGCAGGATTTGCAAGGATCTTTGTTCCCGGTGCAGAGATGAAATAACCGCCCGAGGCAGCATAGTTTCCCATTGAGATTACCACAGGCTTAACTTTGGCAGCAAGTTCAAGTTCCCGCCAGATGATGTCGGAGGCTATTGCACTTCCTCCGGGTGAATTTACCCTCAGTACAATGGCTTTCACCGTTGTATCCTTCCTCTCTTTCCTGATAACCTCTGCATATGAGTTCCCTCCGATATTGTTTTCATTCCCTTTGCCCATAACGATCGTTCCTTCAGCATAAATAACCGAGATTTTATTTTTTGCCGAAACCATCCTGTTCGGGTCCGGTACTTTCGAGTACCTGGTCATCGAAACCATCTGGATCTTGTCGTCTGTAGTCAGGCCTGAACGGATTTTTAAAGTATCGATCAGTGCATCGCGGTAAATAAGCCCGTCAACAAGGCCATTTTCAAATGCGCCGGATGCAATATAGCCCGTAAGGTTATCGGCCAGCTTATTAAGATTTTCAGAAGTGATCCCTCTCGATTCCGAGATTTTGGTAATTACATGTGACCAGATCGATCCGATGTAGCTTTTTATCTGTTCCTCATTTTCCTTGCTTAGCCCGTCAAGAATAAAGGGTTCAACAGCCCCCTTGAATTTACCGTGACGTGTAACCTGAACTTCGACGCCGATCTTCTCAAGCGCTTTTTTGTAGAACATTACTTCCCCGCTAAGCCCTTTAAAATCGATTGTTGAAGATGGATTTATAAAGACCTTATCGGCAGCGGTCGACAAATAATAACCTTCCTGTGACATAAGGTAATCGGAGTAGGCGATCACAAATTTACCGTCAGCCCTGAATTTTTCAAGAGCTTCCCTTATTTCTCCGGTAGTCGCCCAGCCTGAAGGCAAAAGCCCGTTTTCAATCAGGATCCCCTTTATTTTATCATCAGCCGAGGCCTTTTTTATGTTCAGAAGTATTTCATTTAATCCGGGAGCGGGAGTAACGGTCATATCTATAAAATCGAAGCCTGCAAACGGATTTTTGCTTCCTCTGTCAGGGATCGGTACGCCGGCCTTAAGTACCAGTATTGAATTTTCTGATACTGAGGCCGGTTTATCTCCGGTTGCAACCAGAGCGCTCAGGCTGGCCAGCATTACCACAAAGAAAAGGATAGTCACCAGAATAATTCCGGTTATTGTCGCAAGTGTATAGATCAGGAAATTTTTCATCTGTTAAAATGCTTTATTAAAATGAGTTACAAATATAAAAAAAACAATGGTTCAAGGTGGCAGACTCGGGTGGAATTTATAAATTTAACCAAATTCATTTTCGTGGAGAAAAATGTATTTCTTGGCATCGGGACAAATCTTGGCAACAGGGAATATTATCTTGACAGGGCGCTTGAAGCTATCGGTGCATCTGCCGGGGAAGTGAGCGCTGTTTCAAGGATCTATGAAACGGAGCCCTGGGGATTCAAATCGAAGAATAAATTCCTGAACATGGCTGTCAGGATCAATACTGACCTGGAACCTGAAGAATTGCTTCATACGGTTCTGGAAATAGAGAAACAGCTCGGAAGAAAAAGAAAGACCAGAAGGTACTCTTCAAGAACCGTTGACATAGACATTCTCCTTTACGGCGACCGTGTGATAATGGAGCAGTGCCTGCAGGTCCCTCATCCAAAGCTCGGCCAAAGACGATTTGTGCTTGTCCCGTTATGCGACATAGCCGCTGAAATGGTTCATCCTGTGCTTATGAAGACCTTTGCCAGGTTACTGGAGGAGTGCGGGGATGAGAATAAAGTAGAAGTCTTTTCTTCCACCCCGGGACCTCACAACAATCCGTTATCGGCGAAGCTGTAGAAATCCTTTTCGGAAATGATAATATGATCGAGAAGCTGGATATCCATAAGATTACCGGCTTCCTTTATTTTCCGGGTGATCTTTGAGTCGGATTCACTCGGATTGAGGTTTCCCGAGGGATGGTTATGACATACGATGATCCCGGACGCAAGGTATTCGACAGCTTTTTTCATGATTATCCTCACATCGGTTACGGTACCACTGATACCACCCTGGCTCAGTTTCATTTTATCGATCACCCTGTTGGAGCGGTTAAGGAAGAGAACCCAGAACTCTTCGTGCGGCAGGTCGGAAAGCAGAGGCTGGAAAATATCAGCCACGTCTTTTGAGCACTTTATCTGATTTGAATCGGGTGCTTCGGCAAGTTTTCGCCTTCTGCCGAGTTCGAGGGCTGCCGAGATTGTTACAGCCCGTGCAGGACCGATCCCGTGGATCTTTCTCAGGTCAGCGACCGAAAGTTTCCCAAGCGAAACCAGGTTGTTGTTTACAATGCTCAGCAGCTCCCTTCCAAGGTCGACGGCTGATTTTTTCCTTGTGCCGGAGCTTATGAGAATTGCCAGCAATTCGGCATCGCTCAGGCTGGAAATACCTTTACTGATAAGTTTTTCCCTGGGTCTGTCCTCGACAGCCCAGTCGGTGATTTTAAGAGACATGCAGCGATAGGAATGATTACATCATAAAATTAGGAAAAGTAATTTGAATTAAGGCGAATTCAGGATAAAAAAAAGGGGCTGATTTTTCAGCCCCCGGAGGTATTGAATTTTTTTCCTTGATCACTGTAAGCTGCTTACATGCTTAACCAGGGAGGATTTCAGGTTCGATGCCTTGTTCTTATGAATGATATTCTTTTTTGCAAGCTTGTCGAGCATTGCGTTCAGCTTTGGAAGCATAACTCCTGCCTCTTCTTTGCTGGTTGTGCTGCGAATCGTCTTAAGCGCATTACGCATAGTCTTTGCGTAATACTTGTTGCTTTCATTTCTTGTCCTGATCTGCCTTATCCGTTTAATTGATGACCTGTGGTTTGCCATTCTTAAATTAATTAATTACCTGTCTCATTTTTTCGAGCCACAAAGTTAATAAGAATAAGATAATTTCCAAATTTCAATCTCAGGAAACAGAGATTTTTGTGCATAAGCGGATATTGATAGGTGTAAACCTGAAGCTACCTTTTTCATCAGATGACATTTTGAGAAGCTGCAATTACATTTAAGGCTTTTGGTATGATTTTAACATTTACCGGGGCTATGCCTAATACCTCACCATCAACCTGAATCTGCATTTTATGATGAGAGTAAATATCTGCTTCTTTTATCTGATAATATTCTTTTCTTAAATACTTGTTTAATTTACCAATTGTAAATGAGAAGATTAACACAATTATATCCCACGGATTTTTCCTGTTTATTACCACCAAATCCAGGAGGCCGTCTCTAATGTTAGCCTTATCAGCTATTTCATATTCCCCGGCATAGTATTTAATGTTTGCCATGATTACAAAATATCCCGTTGAATCAACTTTGTGTTTGACATAGATCTCATGCCATTTGTATCTAAAAAGAAGTTTAATTATCCCAAATGGATATGCAAATCTCCCCCATCTTTTTTTAAATTTCGGAGTCATGTCATTTATAACCTGAGCAAAAGGACCCGCCCCTAACATCATTGAAAAATATCTGGACTCTTTACTTGTTTCTGCATAACCTAAATCCATTTTTATCTTTTTACCTTTTGTAATTAATTCTGCTGCCTCTTCCGGATTATCAGGTATACCCAGCTCGCAAGCTAAAACATTCGTAGAGCCAAAAGGAATAATTACCAGGGTGGCTTTTGAATTAGCCATA
>CAZKMH010000143.1:0-8365 GCA_964553395.1 uncultured Rikenellaceae bacterium
GATTTAATTTCATGAAATGGCCTGGATTATTTCTTCTTTTTGCAGGTATTGCACTTCTGCTCCTTAATACAGTTGGATTATTTAAATCCCTTCGAAATGAGGAACTGAACACCGAACTTACCCCTTATAAGAACGATATCTCCATTTCACTTTCGGAAGCAAGGGATCAATGGAGCCGTATGTCTGATGAAACCGACAAAGATTTCGCTATAAGAGTAACCATGGTAATTAACCATGCCATGGCTCACTACTGGAAAGATGAAGGAATTAAGAAATATCACTTGCAGGTGCCTGTATGGGAAAATTATATTTTATCAATCAAACAGATGTTTTCCGGAGATAAAAAATACGAATTCAGGAATTACAAAAAAGTAATTGAAAGAGGCGTTGGCATTTGCTCACAGCCCTGTATTGCATTGAAATACCTGCTGAATGATAATGATATCAAGGCTGATTTATGGGACCTCTGGGGTCATGTGGTTGTTGAAGCCGGATTCAGTGACGGAACAAAGTACACATTGGATCCTGACTATGGAAATCATGTTCCGTATGGAGTGGAACATTTACAGGCTAATCTGGATATAATTCGGGAATTCTATAAAAATCAGGACTCTGTCTACGCAGATCATTATAAAGATCACAGACATACTGAAGATATTGTGAACCTGTATGAAAAAGACAGGAATCATATTTATTACATGAAAAAGTCATTCGAAGATTTTTCTTACATCGCCATCTGGATATTTCCAATTCTTTTGATATTGCCTTATGCAAATTCCTGCATTAAAAAGAAGTAATATGGCTCTGTAGAAGGTAACACAAATGAATTAACCGTCAATTATTAGCTATGCAAATTGCTGTTAAAATATTAACAATAAGTGCGTTAACCTGCCTGTTTACCGGTTCGTCATTTATAACCCTGCAGGCACAATACGAGGGAAAAACAATAAACAGAGTTTTTGTTGTTTACAATACAGGAGAAGAACAACAGGAATTTAAAGCCTATGCCTCACAGATGGCTCGTCTGAAATCCTTTGGAAGGGTGGACGTTTGTATAAACAGCCCTTCATTGAAATCAGATTTTGAAATTCCGCCGAACAGCTGTGACTGGCATGAATATGCTTCTTATAACCGGAGTGTTGCAAGTTTTTTTCCTGATAAAAAACTGATCCCTTTCGTTCCTGCCGATTTCGTCTCGAAAAATCGTCAGCTTCTCCTGTATAAAGCCAGTGTCCTGAGGGATCTTGGATTAAGTGCATACTTCAGAAGCAATGAACCGCGATTTCTTCCCGAAGCTTTTTTTGATAAGTACCCCCACCTGCGTGGTCCGCGTGTAGATCATCCGCGACGTAGTGTGAGAAAAGAATTTGCACCCTGTTTCCATCAGACCGGAACAATTGAGATGTACAGGAACATGGTCGGCCAGCTTTTTAAAAATATCCCTGAAATTCATACTTTTTACTTCAGCATGAATGATGCAGGCTCAGGCTTCTGCTGGGAAGATTGGTTATATTCAGGCCCCAACGGACCAGCAGAATGCAAAAACATAAATAAAAGTGAGTGTATCTTATCAATGCTGAATGTTTACAAAAACGGAGCAAAACAAACCGGGCATGATATTGATATTTCATTCAGAGGTATGTTTACTGATGCTGAAATGGATGACCTTGCAGCTAAATTGCCTGAGAACTGCTTTCTTGAGAACAGGAACACGCAGCCCGTTAAACAAATATCAACCTTGTTTGCATACCCGGTCCGCGGCATTATTAATCCGCTTGAAATACTTCGGATTTTAGGCAGGCAGATTGATACAAATACTGAAAGATATTTTTTGAATTTCTGTAGTTCATACAGCAGGGGGCATGAAGGCATAGAGGTTATTGAAAAAGTTGTTGATATAGTCGAGAACCACCTGAAACAACCTGTAAGGGAAGGAGAGCTTAATGCGTTACAATCACTAAAGGAGCTTTGTATAAAATGGGCGGGAAACGAATCTGCGGACTTACTGTATGATGCTTTAGTAAATTTTGACAGGGTTCTGAAGGAGAACAACGCACCACTGAGGGGATTGAGTGCTCTTTACTGGGGTGTTTCAGCAAGGCATATCACACGCCCGCTGGTTTTTGCCCCTCAAAGACTTACCCCGGAAGAAGAGAAGCATTTCCTGCCAAATATCTTCAATATTTCTATCGAAGAGGCCCGCAATGATTATTTGGACATTCACGGAGGCAACCGTGAATTACCATTGGATGCCGTTGATAACCTGGTTGCAGGGATTAAGCGTGTTTACAGCGGGATCGAAAAGATCGGGAATGCCCCGGAACAACAATTCCTGAATAACCTGGCAAAATCATTGAGGTTATATTCATGCGTAATAAAAACCTGCGGTAATTTTAATGATGCACAGGTCATCCGCAACCGTAATAAAGAAGTTCTGGCAGGCCTCTTTCACCGGCCAGACAAAATTCCTACATGGACCGGCGACCAGGATCTTCTCAGTTTCAATGAGATCATGAGGGACGAACTGGATAATACCCAGGACATGATCGACATTCTGGAAGATGGCGGCATGGAAATGATTTGCTATGCAAAGCCCCCATTTCCTGAAGATACTTTTATTCTTGGTCCTGATCTTATTGACCAGCTCAAAAAGAAGCGGAAGATCATGCTTGCACATTGGACCGATATTGAAGGCTATCTTACTACACCATTTAAATAGAATGATCCCGGTCAGGGTCAGCCTGAGCTTATTTGTACGTTGATACTGCATAAAAACAATTCTCATGATAAGGAATATGAAAATGATTAATTATAAAATTGCTGCCTTGCTTTTTGCATTTTCTATCCTGCTGTGCTGCAGGCAAAAACAAAAGCCCGATTCAGGTACAAAAGGCGGGGAGGATTTTCCAAATGAAATGGTCGAATTTTCTCCCTATGAGCATAATCCTGTTTTTAGCGGGACCAAAGGAGAAACATGGGATAAAGTCATCCGTGAAAGAGGTTTCATACTTTTTGAAAACGGATTATACAGGATGTGGTATACCGGATATAATGAAAATAAAAGCGAAACAAAATACCTGGGCCTTGCCACATCACCGGATGGCATAAAATGGACCAGATATGAAAAAAACCCGGTTTTCAGCCAGAAATGGACAGAAGATATGTTCGTTTTCCGGATTGAAGGTAAATATTACATGTACGCCGAAGGATTACACGATGTTGCTCATTTACTTATTTCCGATGACGGCATTAACTGGCAGGAACAGGGAGACCTGAAAATTCTTACAACCAAAGGAGACACCATACCCGGTCCTTATGGAACGCCATCAATATTGATAGAGAACGGGAAATGGCACCTGTTTTATGAGAGAAACGACGAAGGTATATGGCTTGCTGTGTCTGATGACCATAAAATATGGACAAATGTTCAGGATGAACCTGTTCTTAAAAAGGGACCGGGTAATTATGATTCCGGAGCAGTTGCGTCGAATCAGGTAATGAAATTCAAAGGCAGGTATTATATGTACTACCATGGTACTTCAGATGCAGGCTGGTCAGATCCGGGAGCCAAATCGATCTGGACTTCCAATGTAGCTGTATCAACTGATCTGGTCAACTGGACAAAATACCCGGAGAATCCAATCGTGGAAGGTGATCATTCAAGTCCGATACTGGTTTACGATGGCGATAATTATCGTCTTTATACAATGCACGATGAGGCCTGGCTCTATTATTCAGGTTCGGGAAAATGATTTCTGATACTTCCCTGCTTTTATCACTGCCTTCATGAATACAAGGTTCAGTGGATATTTGATGTTCCAATTTATTGAATTATTTTCACACAATAAAGCAGGTAAAAATAAATCACGAGATATCATGAATAATGCCGAACCAAATCCGGAAATTAAGAAAATTTCCTTTGCAGGTGTACTGGCTACTCTTGGAATCGTATTCGCATCACTCGGAACAAGTCCTCTGTATACAATGCGGGCAATCATTAACGGCGGATCGGAAAATTTCAATGAATTACTTATTTACGGGGGATTATCCTGCATATTCTGGACACTTACCTTTTCTGCTACAATTAAATATGTCCTGATTACACTTCGAGCCGACAACAACGGGGAAGGAGGCATATTTGCCCTGATAGCACTGATAAAAGATAAAGCCTCCTGGGCAGCCGCTCTGACTATGATAGGCGGTGCTGCGCTTCTGGCAGACGGAGTAATAACCCCGGCAATCACAGTTTCATCTTCCATTGAGGGGCTGAGATTGTTTAATACGGAAACGCCGGTTATTCCGATTGTTCTGTTGATTATCGGCATTCTGTTTTTTACACAACACTTCGGTACCAATTACATTGCAAAAGCATTTGCCCCGGTGATGATCACCTGGTTTCTGGTAATCGCAATCCTTGGATTAAATCAGGTAATTATGTCTCCTGATATTTTCACTGCAGTGAATCCGGTGCATGCATACCGGTTTATTACAGCATTTCCAGGCGGATTTGTTTTGCTGGGGGCTGTTTTTCTGTGCATTACGGGGGCTGAAGTGATCTATGCCGGACTCGGAAGTTGCAACAGAAGCAACATCCGTATTACATGGATATTTGTTAAAGCAGCCCTGATCCTTAATTATTTCGGACAGGGCGCCTGGCTCATCAGAAATATTGAATCCGGTCATAATGTAAATCCATTCTTCGGAATAATGCCGGGTTGGTTCCTGGTTCCAGGTATCATATTGGCGACAACGGCTTCTATCATTGCGAGCCAGTCTATTATTACGCGTTCATTCTCCCTGATGGGTGAAGCGGTGTCACTTAATTTCTGGCCTAAAATAAGGGTATTGCATCCTACCCTGGTCAGGGGGCAGATCTATCTTCCGTTTGTGAACTGGTTCCTGTGGATCGCATGCAGTCTGACCGTTGTGTTCTTTAAGGAATCATCGAACATGAATTCTGCATATGGACTGGCAATCAACATTTCCGAAATAGCAACAACCCTGCTTCTTTCGTATTATTTATTACAAAAAGGTGTGAGCCACAGACTGGTACTACTGCTTTTCATGACTTATATTATAATAGAAGGCAGCTTCCTATTAGCCAATCTTGACAAATTAAATCACGGAGGCTGGTTTACGGTTTTTATGGCTTCACTATTATTTCTTGTAATGATCGGATGGTATTTCGGGAGAAAAATCAAAAACCGCTATATTACATTTGCCGATCTCGACAAGTACCTTGATATGTTCAGTGATCTCAGTAAGGATGAGTCTGTCCCGATGTTTGCAACTAATCTGGTTTACATTATTCATGCAAACAGAACCGATCAGGTCGAATCGAAAGTGATCTATTCAATATTCCGGAAACAGCCAAAACGCGCAAGTACCTACTGGTTCCTGCACGTGGACAGAGTTGATGATCCAAACCGCTTTGAATACAGAGTCAAACAGATAATCCCCGGGATACTGATTCGAGTCGATTTTCATATAGGATTCAAGGTCGATCCTAAGATCAATCTCTACTTCAGGGAGGTTCTTGAAGATATGGTCAAAGCGGGAGAGATAAAACTGGAAAGCAGTTATGATTCGCTCAAAAAATTCGGATTACCCGGTGATTTCAAGTTTGTTCTCATCGAAAGGATCATGCTCCGTGATTTCAAGCTTTCAAATATTGAAAACTTCATCCTTACCTTGCGTGAGCTGGTTAAACACCTCAGCCTCCCTGAGGAGAAGTCGCTGCAGCTCGATACCTCGAGCACTGTTGTCGAGAAAGTCCCGATAATAATTGACCAGCCTGTAGTTAACAGAATTGAACGGATATGAAAACAAAATTAAATAGTAACTCAAATACAATGATGAAAAAGCTTACAATTCTTTTGACATTCCTGATTATCTGTTCAGGATTAGCTTGTGCACAGGTCTCCGGATGGAAAATTGCCGGTGACAGGATCACAACCCAATGGTCAGCCAACGTAAATCCACTTAATCCTTTACCGGAATATCCGCGGCCCCAGATGGTCCGGAATGAATGGAAAAGCCTTAATGGTTTGTGGGATTACGCCATTACTTCTGCTGGTTCCGTAATGCCTAAGGTGTTCCAGGGAAAGATCCTTGTTCCGTTCGCTGTTGAGTCGGCATTGTCGGGTGTGAATAAGCCGGTCGGTCAGGAAAATATCCTGTGGTACAGGACGCAATTCATTCTCCCGGCAAACTTTAGAAAGAAGACTATTCTGCTTCATTTCGGAGCCGTGGACTGGAAGTCGGAAATATATATAAATGGTGCGAAGGTCGGGAGTCACCAGGGGGGCTATGATCCGTTTTATTTCGATGTAACTCCCTGGCTTAAAGGAAACGGACAACAACTCCTTGAACTTCAGGTTACTGACCCTGCAGATAAAGGCCAACAGCCAAGGGGGAAACAGGTTACAAAACCCGGTGGTATCTGGTACACTTCAGTTACAGGCATCTGGCAGACAGTCTGGCTGGAAGCTGTTCCGAAAACCTATATTTCCTCAACCAGGCAGACACCGGATATTGACAATCAGTCACTCAAACTCGAAGTAACTGTTCAAAATCCTGAGCCCGGTGATATGATTCACGTATCAGCCTGGGATGGTGCTAAAATGGTCTCAGAGGCTGAATCAGGATCAGGTTCTGTAATCACCCTGCCTGTGAGCGGTGCAAAACTCTGGACTCCGGATAATCCTTTTCTTTATGACCTCAGGATATCTGTCAATCGTAAGGGTAAGGCGGTGGATGAGGTAAAAAGTTATTTTGCAATGCGCAAGATATCCATGAAGCCTGATGCAAACGGCTTCCTTCGAATGATGCTGAACAACGAATTCGTTTTCCAGTATGGGCCGCTTGACCAGGGATGGTGGCCTGATGGTCTCTATACAGCTCCAACCGATGAAGCACTTCTGTTTGATATTGTGAAAACAAAGGAAATGGGATTCAATTCGATACGAAAGCATGTAAAGGTGGAACCGGCAAGATGGTATTATCATTGCGATAAGACAGGAATACTTGTCTGGCAGGATATGCCAAGCGGGGACCTGGGTGGCGGGCAGTGGAATACACGCCCCGGGATGGAAGGAGGGTCCGACAGAACACGCACCCAAACATCCGAAATGATATATCGCACCGAGTGGAATGCAATAATAGAGAGTCTTTACAATTTCCCATGCATTGTAGTGTGGGTACCCTTCAATGAGGCCTGGGGACAGTTCAAGACTACCGAGATCACTACCTGGACAATGCATAAGGATCCGTCAAGGCTTGTGAACAGCGCCAGCGGAGGAAATTTCCATGAAGTCGGACATATTCTTGACCTTCACAATTACCCGGGACCTGTCATGGCAAAGCCGGAAATTTTTGGAACTAAACAGGTTCTCGTACTCGGCGAATTCGGCGGACTCGGTCTTCCGCTTGAAGGGCATACCTGGCTCGATAAAAACAACTGGGGTTACCGGACATTTACGGATGCAGATACTTTGTATAAAACCTATGACAGCTATATTAATCAGATTGTAAATTTTATTAACAGGGCTTTATCTGCTGCCATCTATACGCAGACAACGGATGTTGAAATTGAGACTAACGGTCTAATGACTTATGACAGGAAAGTCATTAAGGTTCCGGAGGAGAAGCTGAAAGCATCGAGCCGGAAAATGTACGATGCAGCCAGGCAAGTAATATTTAAATAATAATAAAATATTGAGTATGAGAAAGATATTGTCGGTCCTCCTCGCTCTGACTATCAGTTCAGGATGTTTAAGTCAATCTGTCGGCCTGACTGTTGATGCCGGCGAAGCAAAATACACCATCTCCAGGCATATCTATGGCCATTTTTCAGAACATCTCGGCAGGTGCATTTACGATGGTTACTGGGTGAACGAAAGCATGCAGGTTCCAAAGAAAGACCGCATAAGGCTTGATGTTGTCGAAGCATTGAAAAAGATACAGATACCCAACCTGCGCTGGCCGGGCGGTTGTTTTGCCGATGAATATCACTGGCGCGACGGAATAGGACCAGGTAATCAGCGTCCCACAATGATTAATACAAACTGGGGAAACGTTACAGAGGATAACAGTTTTGGCACTCATGAATTCCTTGAATTATGTGAGCTGCTAAATACAGAACCTTTTATAGTAGGTAATGTCGGCAGCGGCACCGTTGAGGAGATGAGCAAATGGATTGAATACCTCAACTTTGACGGGATTAGCCCCATGACAAACCAGAGAAAGCAGAACGGCCGGGAAAAACCATGGGGAGTGCAGTTCTGGGGAGTAGGCAATGAGAACTGGGGTTGCGGAGGGAATATGACTCCCGAGTATTATGTAACCCAGTTCAGGCAATATTCAT
>CAZKMH010000144.1:0-1782 GCA_964553395.1 uncultured Rikenellaceae bacterium
TCAGGTCGTAACTTCCGGTTATTATTAAATTGTCTCTCGAACCGGCAACATTCTCTGTTTTCATAATTCATTCAATAACTGTGATGTATTTTATCTCCCCGGATTTAACCACTTTGTCATAAATTTTATTCCGCTTTCAATGACAGCTTCATGACCACCTTCGTGGATGTCGATCTCTATCCTGTCCCCTATTTTCAACTTTTCATAATGGATCTTTGCAATGTCGAATTCTTCCTGCACCTGAGGCCAGTAAGCTATCCTGTCGGCTTTTCCATGGTGGATGAGCAGTGGCCGGGGACAGATCAATGAAACTACATCATGATCCGTAAATTCTGTCAGCCAGTTCGAAAAAAAGGCATGTTCCTCCGTAGTGACCAGGAAACAGGAATAGCGGTCATCAGGTATTACCATTTTATTTCTCCGGTGATTAAACCAGGCTGAAACCACCCCGGCTTTTATTCTTGGCTCAAGCGGCATCCAGAACATGGTAGCCATGCCGCCCAGGGAGACTCCCCACATACCCACCCTTTCCGGATCAATCCGCGGATCAGCAAGGACTACATCCAGCAGATGCTGCAGCCTGGCCAGTTCGATTCCGGGAAGGCTGATGTCGGCAAGCCTGCATAACCGTTCTATGCGGTTCCGTCTTTCGATCGTTCTGAGATTCATCGGCGCCAGTACTGCAAATCCGGCGTTCAGGAGGTGCCTGGCATAGGTGTTATAAGCACCAATCTTATATGGAGATTCAGGAGTGCTTCCGATGCCATGTTGTGCTATTACCATTGGTACAGGCTTTGTCCTGTCCGCACCTGCCGGAAAAGCCAGGAAGGCCTGTGCTGTAACAGGGCCAAGCGGAAGTTCGATCCATTCTCCTGTTATCCCTTCAACAGTATAAGGTTTTCTGCTCAGGGCACCGGTTTTTGTAAAGACCGGCGGTTTTATCACTTCGGTTTGCCAGCGGATCCGGTTCGGCTCCACGCTTCTTTCAAATGCATCAATACTGCTGTAATCACGATCCCATGCTTTTGCAGCACGGTCGTCGTATTGCTCAACAAGATATAACCTCAGATAATTTTCGAGCTGCCGGGCGTACTGATCAGTGCGATTGATCTCAAATTGCTCAAAGGTCTGTTTATCCTGGCCAGTTGCCGGAAACGAAACGATACAGACAGTTATTAAAATGTAACAGGTTTTGATAGACGATAGTATTTTCATATCTCATTAAATATCTTGAATTTTAGTCTTATTAATCAGTTTCGGTTTAGGTCTGATGACGGAAACCATTATTGTATCAAAGACATTCCTTGCCGTTGTTATCCCTTCACTTACCGGTTCAATCCTTACTGAACCGTCATCCCAGATCGACTGCGCTTCTATTTCCGGAGTATATTTCATGTCTTCAACAGCCCTGACATTTGCTTTGAATAAAAGTGCAGGCTGCCCGTTGCTGAATTCATCCTCCGTCAGCGATTCACTGTCGAACTCGGGAAATGCGTCATTGAAATCACCCGCAAGGTTCATTTCAATCCAGCAGATCCATTCCGACTCCGGTTTTACCTCGACCCTGATTGAAAAATAGTCTGCTTTGGGTGTGGCACCACTTATGACCAGGTCGGAACCTTTTCCCGAATCAGGCACCTTGCCGGAACTGGCATCTCCCCTGAATAATCTGAACCATTGAGGCAGAGCCACAGGTACATTTGCCTTGCCTTCCCAGTCGCCGATCGCAACCCGGTGAGTTACAAAAACACTCTTCAATTCCTTTGTTGCCGGATTTTCGAG
>CAZKMH010000144.1:1792-8364 GCA_964553395.1 uncultured Rikenellaceae bacterium
CCAGATAGCAAATTGCGGCGGCTCGGCAAAGGTCGACAGGTGGATAAGCTCTTTATTCTGGTGAATATCAACCTGGATCTCCGTCCGTCCCATTGTCCGCACAATAAGAATAGCTGCAATAATTATTACAAGTATAATCCCGCCGGAAAACAGCATCGCCGCTGTTTTCAAAATCTTTCTGGAAAAAATCGCCATACTCTTAAACTGTTCCCGGCATTTCGTAACCCTGCCTGTAACTTCCCTCCGATATTTTATTGGCTTCATCGGAGTTAGTTACCTTTTCATTCACGCCGTCATAATAAAGCTGTTTTTTACCAACCCGGTATGACAGGTTTGCCAGATGCACAAGAGTTGCGCTTTTGTGACTCTCCTCAATATTGGAATTGGGGACTTTTCGCGTACGTACACAATTGATAAAATCCTTCTGATGTTCTTCATCCGGGAAATATCCATATTCCCCGGCTATAACCTTGGAATCAGTACCAAGCACCTGCCATCCTGCACCATGTCGTCCAAGGTACATCATACCTTCGGTACCGTATATTTCCATTCGGTCGCTGAGAAATGGCCAGTTAGGGAATAAATTACCATATCTGACCTCGGGAGTGGCTTTTTGCATATATTCTCCGTAAATGGAGGCTTCAACTGTCATCGGAAATTCTCCAAAATCATAAGTTATTGTCTGATTATCGGGAATGTCTCTTTTGTCGTCATATAACACCCGCCCGCCTGCACAAAATGCAGACTTTGGATTATCCGGATCGCCCAATACCATTCTTGCCAGATCGATCACATGACAACAGTCGGCAAGAGGCAATCCGCAGGAATAAGCCCAGAACTCATTGTACCCTTTATGCCGGCTGACATTGTAAGGTACCATTGGTGCAGGACCAAGCCACATATCCCAATTTAAACCTTCAGGCACAGGTTCGTCCTCTTTCAATAACCAGGGTTTATTCCCGGGCAACATGCAATAGGTTTTGACCAGTGCAATCTTACCAAGCTTGCCGCTTTGGATAAAGTCGCGTGCTTTTATGTTATATGCTCCGCTTCGGTTCTGGAAACCGCACTGAATTATCCTGTTGTACTTTTTGCCGGCCTCGATCATTTTTCTCCCCTCAGGGATATTTAATGATATGTTCTTTTCGACATAAACATCTTTACCTGCCTGGCATGCCCATATTGTTGCCAGTGCATGCCAGTGTTCCGGAGTGCATATCAGAACAGCATCAACATCCTTGTCGTCGAAAACATGACGCATATCTTCAACTCGCTGTGGTTTATATGCTTGTTGCTTACCGAGCTCGTCAATAACCCGTCCTCCTCTTTCTTTGTCAACTTCACAGACAAATTTAACCTCAACCTCAGGACATGTCTTCTTAAAGCTCAGAATATTCTGTGTTCCTCTTCCTCCGGCGCCAATGAGCGCTAATACTACCTTATCGTTTGCATTTGCCATATTATACTTATTTTTCTGTTCTTGTTTAACTTTCTAATCCTTTACTGTTTATTAAAATACTATCAAAATAGTATCAAAATAATATCATACTTTCTCCGGCACCTTATAATTATCCCGATAAGAATCTTTCAGCAGTTTATTAGCATCGTCATTATCAATAAACGTCTCTTTCTCTCCGTCGAACAGTAATTGTTTATTTCCGGTGCGATATGCAATATTGGCCATATGTACCAGGGTAGCGCTCAGGTGGCCCTGATCAATCGTGCTGTTAGGCTGATCCCGGCTTCTGATACAATCAATAAAGTTGATTTGGTGTTCCTTATCGGAGTTTATACCTTCACCCTGGGCTACAAGCTGTTCTTTGGGTCCGTAAACCTGCCATCCGCCACCCTGTCTTCCCAGAAACATCATTCCGAGAGTACCATAGATCTCAATCCTGTCGGAATTTGTTTTCCACTCAGGGAATCGTTTCGGATCCATCCGAATGTCGTTAGGTGTCTTTGACATATAATTTGTTACGTTTCCGCTTTCGCAAGTCATTGTAAATTTTTCATAATCAAAGGTAATTGACTGGACTTCGGGTGTATCCTGCTCAGAGTTCCAGACATTGTTTCCGCCCCAGCCATATATGGATCCGGGGTGTCCCGGATTACCCATCATCATACGGGAAAGATCAAACTGATGGATGGCATCGTCTAAATTTCCCGGGCCAAAGGCATAGCAATAATACCAACCTTTGAGTACTCCCGGATTGTATGGGCGGTAAGGTGCCGGACCAAGCCATGCATCCCAATCCAGACTTTGGGGAACTTCCTCATTCGGTTGAGGTGCCCATTTCTTACCTCCAAGCAGGTTGTAAATCCGGATATGCACAACCTGACCAAGCTGACCACTTTGAATATAATCACGTGCTGCGAAATTGTATGATCCGCTCCTGTTTTGAAAACCAACCTGCACAATCTGCTTATATTTTTTTGCAGCTTCTATCATTTTCCGTCCTTCCCAGATGGAAAGACTTGGACTTTTTTCCACATATACATCCTTGCCTGCCTGGCAGGCCCAGATTGTGGCAAGAGCATGCCAGTGGTCAGGGGTTGATACCCATACTGCATCCACATCCCTGTCATCAAAAACTTCTTTCATGTCGCGGGTTGTATGTGGTCTATAACCGAGCTGCTTCTCAACCTCACTGGCCCCTATTGCGGACCTTAGGTCATTTACGTCGCATACCGTCTTGATCTCAACATCTGTATTTACCTTACAGCAATTGATTATACAGGGGAGACCTCTGCCTCCGGCTCCGATAAGGGCCAGAACAATCTTATCGTTTGCTCCTTTGCATGATTTCATCAGAAAACCTGATGCACCCAATGTTATCCCGGCAGTTCCTGCCAGGGTTTTTTCCAGAAATTGACGTCTTTTCATAAATTAAGTATTATAACTTTTAAACCTTTGTGCCGTTGTGCCTTTGTGCCTTTGCGCCTTTGCGCCGTTGCGCCTTTGCGCCTTATAATTCATTCTCTCCCTTAATATACCCAAAATTAGCAAGAATTCCGCCATCGACATAAAGAATATGTCCGTTGACAAAATCGCTTGCTTTTGAAGCCAGGAATAATGCTGCATTTGCAACATCCTCGGGTTGCCCCCATCTGCCGGCCGGTGTTCTGGTCATTACGAGATCGTTGAAAGGGTGGCCGTGTTCGCGGATTGCAGCTGTCTGTGCCGTGACTATATAGCCGGGACCGATCCCGTTAATCTGGATATTGTATTTCGCCCATTCACATGTCATATTTTGTGTGAGCAGCTTCAATCCTCCTTTCGCCGATGCATATGCCGATACTGTATTGCGACCGTAAACACTCATCATCGAGCACATATTAATAATTTTGCCTGATCGCTTATCAATCATTTTCGGGGCTACCCTCTTCGATACGATAAGTGGAGCAACGAGGTCGACATCAATCACCTGCTTATAATCTGCAACAGCCATATCAAGGATCGGAATCCGTTTTATTATACCGGCATTGTTCACAAGGATATCGACCGATCCTACATTCTTTTCTATTTGTGAGATACCCTTATCAACATCCTTCTCGTCGGTCACGTTGAATGTGAGGGTATAAACATCAAGACCTTCTTTTTTAAAAGCATCCTTACACGCCTGAAGCTTTTCTGCCTGAATGTCATTCACACAAACTTTTGCACCTGCCCTGCAAAGCAAGATGCCTATTGCCAGGCCGATACCATGTGTGCCTCCTGTTACAAGGGCTACTTTCCCGGTTAAATCAAATAGTTCTTTCATATTTAATAATAGTTATGATGAATCAGGCCCCCTTTAGGGGGTTTGGGGGTGTTTTCTTATTTCAAGGTATTGGGTTGGCGGACATCCATATCTCCGTAGTCGAGATTCTCCCCGGCCATACCCCAGATAAAGGTGTAGTTTGACGTACCGGCTGCGCTGTGAATGCTCCATGAAGGAGAGAGTACCGCCTGCTCGTTCGTCATCCAGATATGACGTGTCTCATCCGGATCGCCCATAAAGTGGCATACAGCTTGATTTTCAGGCACTTCAAAATAAAAATAAGCTTCCATTCTCCTGTTGTGGGTATGGACAGGCATAGTATTCCAGACACTTCCTGTCTTCAGTTCTGTCATCCCCATCTGAAGCTGGCATGTTGGCACTATACTGTTTACCAGCAGTTTATTAATAGCGCGGTGATTTGAAGTTTCCGGACTTCCCAGGACGACAACTTCAGCATCTTTCAGTGTCACCTTTTTCGAAGGATACTCATGATGTGCAGGTGCTGAATTTATATAGAGTTTAGCAGGTTTCCCGGGATCGGTTGATTTGAAAACCACATCTTTCGTCCCTTTTCCAAGGTATAAAGCTTCCTTAGGACCGATTTCATAAACAGTACCTCCGGCTTCAATAACAGAACTGCCGCCGATATTTATAATTCCCATTTCCCTTCTCTCCAGAAAATATGAAGCTTTCAGATCATCAGAAGATTCAAGCTTAAGGGATTTTTTCACGGGCATTACACCGCCGACCATATACCTGTCATACATGGAATAGACAAGGGTGATCTCATCGGGAATAAATACTTTCTCAATCAGGAATTCCTTTCTTATCTTTTCAGTGTCATACTTCTTTACATCCTTGGGATGTCCCGCATATCTGATTTCTGTCTTCATAGTTTTATTTTGTTAATTAATAATATATTATCTTCTGAATAAAGCTTTAAGGACATTGTAGTTGATATGGCAGTTTTCCAGCTTAACATTTTCGGCCAGCTCCATCCTCCAAGCCCGATCCCCCTCAGGAGAACATTCTCTCCTTTTTCGTTCACGATCTGCCTGCCACTTACTTTCAGAAAACCCTGACATTCAGCATTAAATGCAGGCAATAGAAATATCAGGAAAAAAGAGATTAGTTTTAATTTCATTTATTGATCCGGATGAAAAGGGACTTTTAAAATTATACAGAACAAACAAAAATACAATCTTTGTCTGAAACTCCGTTATCAGGACATGACCAATTTCAGGTTTGGAAAAATTTAATAGCATCTGTTGTAATTTATTCTTGTGAGATTAAATAGTTATTCCTATTTTTCGTGACCGTAAATGCGGGCATCAGTTATAAAATATTAAAAGGTGTAATCCAGTTAAAAAAATAATATGAAACCATTCATTCACGAGGATTTCCTTCTGAACAATAAAACCGCAAAAAGACTGTATCACCAGTATTCCGAAAATCTGCCAATCATTGATTTCCATTGTCACCTCTCCCCTTCAATGATCGCTGACGACAGGCAGTTTGATAACATAACCCAGGCATGGCTTGAGGGTGACCATTATAAATGGCGGGCTATGAGGACCAATGGCATTGACGAGAATTACTGCACAGGGAAGGTTCCTGATATTGAAAAATTTAAAAAGTGGGCGGAGACTGTACCGGCTGCCGTGGGTAATCCTTTGTACCACTGGACGCATCTTGAACTTGCCAGATATTTCGGGATCTTCGACCTTCTTTCACCATCCACCGCTGAGAAGGTTTATGAAAAGGCAAGTGCCATGCTGCGGACCAAAGAATTCAGCATCAGGTCAATGCTGAAAAATATGAAGGCAGAGGTGGTATGTACAACCGATGATCCTGCTGATAATCTTGAATTCCATAAAAGACTTAAAGGGGCATTTGAGGTTTCGATATTACCGACTTTCCGTCCCGACAATGTTATAAAGACTGAGGATCCGGCAAAATTCAAAGCTTACATTGAAAAGCTCAGTGCCGCAGGTAATAAGGAAATAAAGGATTTCAACACTCTTATTGAGGTCATCGACAACAGGCATGAATTCTTCCACAGTATGGGTGGCAGGTTATCCGATCACGGGCTTGACAGATTCTTTTACGGACCCTTCACCGCATCGGAGGCTGACAGAATATTTAAAAAACTTCTGAAGGGAGAGCAGATCACGGAAGAAGAAACGGAAAAATACAGGGCAGCTGCCATGACCGAGCTTTGCCGGATGAATCATAAAAGAGGCTGGACACAACAGTTCCACGTCGGAGCATTGAGGAACAACAACGCCCGCATGTTCAGACTTCTTGGCCCTGACACAGGCTGGGATTCAATCGGAGCCCCTCAGGATGCATCGAAGATGTCGAAGTTCCTGAGCAGCCTTGATGATACGGCACAACTCGGAAAAACTATTCTTTATAACCTTAATCCGGCAGATAATGAAATGCTGATAACAATGGCCGGTAATTTCAATGACGGTTCCACTGCCGGTAAGGTGCAGTACGGAGCCGCATGGTGGTTCCTCGATCAGAAAACCGGAATGGAGAAGCATATAAGGGATCTTGCAGCACTGGGACTTATGAGGAGATTTGTAGGTATGGTTACCGATTCAAGAAGCTTCCTTTCTTATCCGCGTCATGAATATTTCAGGCGGTTGATATGTAATTATGTTGGTGAAGAGGTTGAACACGGAACCATCCCCGATGAGGATGAACTGCTGAAACCACTGATTGAAGGAATATCGTATAAAAATGCGAAGGATTATTTTGGGTTTGGGAAATAATCCATCCTGTAACCGCCGGGAAAAAACGAAT
>CAZKMH010000145.1:0-3240 GCA_964553395.1 uncultured Rikenellaceae bacterium
TGTGACTTCTCTGTGTCACTCTGTGCAAGTTTTTCTTTTAAGAAGTTCACTATTTCACCTTAAAGATAAAATAATAAAAAAATATATGAAGCTTCTTTATGGAATTCCTTATCTCCCTGCATCATATGGTAAAGTGTTTAATTAAAATTTAAAATCATGAAAAACAGTTTAAGAATTTTTGTAATACTTGTCATAGCAGTGGCGATGATCGCATTCACTGAATCGAAGAGCATCACCGGAAAAGTACTCGACGGGCAGGGTGTGCCGCTTGCCAGCGTAAGTGTGAAGATAAAAGGTTCAGTAACAGGAACCATAACAGATCTGAAAGGTAATTATACCATTAACGTGGAAGAGCAGGATAAAGTTCTCGTCTTTTCATTAAGCGGCTATTCAACTGTTGAAGTTAAGATCAATGAAAGAAGTATAATTAATGTAACGATGAAACCGGAGATCATTGTCGAGAATGAAATGGCGGTTGACAGGTTTGCAGAGAAGCAGGAGTCGGCTTCGAAGTCTTTTCCTGCGGCTGCGGGAGTTGTCAATGATGCGGGGTATAGTTTCCATCGGTATAACAGGAATTTTAACACTGAGGGATATGCACCGGTTAATGAGAATGGCTTTAAAGATGTGAAAAACAATCCGTTATCAACGTTTTCAATTGATGTTGACAATGCATCATACTCAAATATCCGCAGATTCATTAATGGCGGACAGCTGCCTCCCGCCGATGCCGTCAGGATCGAAGAGATGATCAACTACTTCAAATATAATTATCCTGAACCGAGGGGCGAACATCCGTTTTCGGTATTTACCGAAATGGCTGCCTGTCCGTGGAATCAGAAACATCTACTGCTGCAGGTCGGGCTTCGCGGAAAGAATATTGATAAAACGTCTCTACCTCCTTCAAACCTGGTATTTCTCCTGGATGTTTCGGGGTCGATGAATTCACCCAACAAGCTTCCGCTGCTGAAGTCGGCATTCGGATTGCTGGTGAATGAACTTCGTCCGCAGGATAAAGTTGCAATCGTCGTGTATGCAGGTGCTGCCGGACTGGTACTTGAATCAACTCCCGGAAACAAAAAGGAGCTGATTATGAGAGCAATTACCAATCTTGAAGCCGGTGGCTCAACAGCCGGAGGAGCAGGTCTCAGACTTGCCTACAAGGAAGCTGAAAAGAATTTCATCAGGGGAGGCAATAACAGGATCATTCTTGCAACCGACGGCGATTTCAACGTTGGTGAGTCCAGTAACGGTGGTATGGAAAGGCTTGTCGAAGAAAAGCGTGAACTGGGAGTTTTTATTACCGTGCTGGGATTCGGAATGGGAAATATAAAGGATGATAAGATGGAGATAATTGCTGATAAGGGCAATGGCAATTATTCCTATATCGATAATCTCCAGGAAGCCCGCAGGGTTCTGGTAAGGGAATTCGGCGGCACACTCTTTACAATAGCCAAAGATGTTAAATTCCAACTCGAATTCAATCCCGCCAGGGTTGAGTCCTACAGACTGGTAGGCTATGAAAACAGGCTGCTTAATGATGAGGACTTCAATGACGATACGAAGGATGCGGGGGAGATGGGTTCCGGGCATATGGTTACTGCTCTCTATGAAATAGTACCGGCTGGTTCCGGCGAAAGACGGATATCCATAGATCCTCTTAAATACCAGTTGTCCAGGTATATAAAGGAAGAGAATTATTCAGATGAAATGCTGACAATCAAAGTACGCTACAAAAAGCCACAGGGCAACTCCAGTATGCTGCTGGAAAAAACAGTTAAAGATTCAGCCGACGAAATTGAAGAAGCTTCTGATAACCTGAGATTTGCTGCTGCCGTGGCTGAATTCGGAATGATTCTCAGGGATTCTGAATTCAGAGGAAGCTCAACTCTTGAGGAAGCAGCCAGGTTGGCCAGGCTGGCAAGAGGAGAGGATAAGGACGGATATCGCGCTGAACTGATACGGATGATGGATGTTGTAAAAGAAATGCGACTTTTAAGTGACAGGTAATTAAGGGTAAAAGGTACATCAGATCTTATAAGGGGTCTGACTCTCCGGAGTCAGACCTTTTTGAGTTGATATTATATGCAGCAAATCTGGTTTTATAAAGTCTTTATTCCGGTGATCCTGATTGAAATTAATACACTGCTTATGCTTAAAAATTTTTTTACAAGTGCCATACGGAATATGAGGAAGCAGGGCGGATCTGTAATTCTGAATATTACAGGTTTAGCGATCGGATTGACGAGCTTCCTGTTCATCACACTGTATGTGATAAATGAACTCAGTTATGACAGGTTCCATGAGAACTATGAAAATATCTACAGAGTAAAAGTCGTGGGAAGAATGTCGGGGGGCGAAATTAACCAGGCGATTACTGCAGCTCCGATGGCACAGGCTATGCTGAATGATTATCCGGAAATTTTGCGTGCAACCAGGGTAACCCGGATGGGTGCCTGGTTAATACGGTTCGGAGATAAAAAGTTCAATGAAGACGGTGTATTATTTGCCGATTCAACATTCTTCAGCGTTCTCGATTTTAAATTATTGAAGGGTGATCCCGGGACTGCCCTCGTACGACCGCGGTCCATGATATTAACTGAAGAATTCGCTAATAAATATTTCGGCGATGAGGACCCGATGGGTCAGAGGATGAGCGTTGAGGAAGATACGGTTCTTTACACTGTAACCGGTGTCGTTCAGGATGTCCCTGATAATTCTCATATTAAATTTGATATGCTTGCTTCAATGAGCACTTATCCCGGAAGAGCGAATAACCAGTTTTGGATCAGTCATAATTACTATACCTATATTGTTGTTAATGAAGGTACCGAAAAAAATACCCTGGAGGAAAAACTTCAGGGTTTAGTTATTAAATATGTTGGGCCTCAGATTCAGGAGTTTATCGGATTATCGGTTGATGATTTCATGAAGGCGGGTAATGATTTCAAATATGTTCTTGAACCGTTGAAAGAGATTCATCTTAAAGGAGCTCCGCAGTATAATCTTGAACCGCCCGGCTCCACTTCTACGGTGTATATTTTCGCTGTTATTGCTGTTATGATCCTGTTAATTGCAATCATAAATTATATAAACCTTGCTACTGCCAAATCCGCCAGCAGGGCAAAAGAGGTCGGGATAAAGAAAGTCGCTGGAGTAAACAGATCCGGCCTTATCAGCCAGTTTCTCGGGGAATCACTGATAATTGTAACCATCGCAACCTTGCTCGCACTTTTGCTA
>CAZKMH010000145.1:3250-8317 GCA_964553395.1 uncultured Rikenellaceae bacterium
CACTGATCCCCTCTTTCAGTCAGCTCATTGACAGGGAGTTGTCACTGAATATTTTAAAAAGTTCCAAAGGGGCAATTTCAATTATTTTATTGATATTATTCGTAGGGTCAGCTGCCGGATCTTACCCTGCATTTGTGCTTTCCTCATATAATCCGGTTGAGGTATTAAAGGGAACCCTCAGTCCGGGATCAATGTCCAAAACCCTGCGTGGGATCCTGGTTATTTTACAGTTTACAGTTTCCATTATCATAATAATAGGTTCAATTATTGTCTATAATCAGTTGAATTTTATGACAAATAAGGATCTTGGATTTGAAAGGGAAAACCTTATTGTCATTCGCCGGCCTGATGCTTTCTTCAGGCAGCTTGAACCATTCAGAACACAGCTATTACAAATCCCGGGCGTTGAGAAAGCGGGTTTTTCATGGGCATTACCGGGAACAACTTTCAGTAACAACGGCTTCCTTAAAGATGATGATCCCGAGAAAAATACATTCCTTATGAATCAGGCAGGAGTAAGCCTGGATTTTCCACAGGCGCTGGGAGTCCAGCTTGTGGAAGGACGCTTCTTTTCACGCGAATACGGCAATGATACTTTAACAATACTGATAAATGAGACTGCGGTCAAATCCCTGGGACTGAAGGATCCGATAGGAAAATACATATTAGAACCGAGAGGACCGCAACAATTCAGGAGGCTTCAGATCATTGGAGTAATGAAAGATTTTCATATTGAATCGATGCATAAAGCGATAACACCTGTCTGTTTTACGGTTATGGGTCCGGGTGGCGGAGACAAATACGCAACTGTAAGACTTTCCGGGAATGATGTGCAGGGAACAATAAGGGCAATAGAGCAAACCTGGCAAACCTTTACGACAAAGCAACCATTTCAGTACGAATTTTTTACGGATACCTGGAACAATCTTTACCGTGCGGAACTGAAAACAGGAAAAATATTTATACTCTTTTCAATCCTGGCAATTTTCATTGCCTGCCTGGGGCTGATCGGACTGGTTACTTTCATCACAAATAAAAGGACAAGGGAGATCGGGATCAGGAAGACTTATGGGGCCTCCGTCCAGGTTGTTCTGAATCTTTTGTCCAGAGAGGTTATTTATCTGATCCTTATTTCATCAGTCATAGCCTATCCTATTGCCTGGTTAGGATCAAGGTACTGGCTTGAAGGATTTGCAAGCAAGGTGAGTATAAGCCCGGTGATTTATGTGCTTGCAACTCTGGGCACTTTGATAATAGGTTGGTTATCTATCAGTTATCAGACCCTTAAAGCAGCCGGAGCTAATCCGGCCGAATCCCTCAGGGTAGTCTGAGAAATTTATCAATTTCTACAGCTGTTTTTCTTCCGGAAGCTATTGCATTAACAACCAGGCTTGCTCCGGAGACTGTATCACCGGCAGCGAATACTTTGTGAATACTTGTTGCCTGGTTCCTGTTTACTTTTATATTTTTCCGGGGATCCAGTTCCATCCCGGATTCAGAAATAAATTCATCAAGGACCGGATGCACAAAACCGAGTGCAAGGAGGATTAGATCGGCTTCTATAACCCTACGGGTTCCGGGAACCGGTTTCATTACAAATTTCCCGTCTGTATATTCCCAATTAACCTCTTCGACTTCTGCTCCCCTAGTTATTTTCCCGTCACTGACGAATCTCAAGGTTGAGATATTCCACAATCTTTCACAACCTTCCTCTTGTGATGTTGAAGTTTTGAGGGTTTTACTGAAATAGGGCCATGGGTTATCAGGCGTCCTGCTTAATGGTGGTTTGGGAAGAATTTCAATTTGTGTGACGCTTACCGGTTTCTGCCGTATGGAAGTCCCTACGCAGTCTGATCCGGTGTCGCCGCCACCGATTACAAGAACCTTCTTGCCTTCAGCAACTATTTGATTATCAGATGCTGATATTATACCTGCATTTACCCTGTTCTGGGCAGCAAGGAAATCCATTGCAAAATGTATCCCGATAAATTCCCGTCCTTCAATTGCCAGATCCCTTGGATGACCTGCTCCGACTGCTATACAGACAGCATCATTCTGTTCAATTATATCCTTAATGGAGATATCATTACCAATACGTACTCCGGTTTTAAGAATCAGACCCTCCCCGAGCATAATATCGAGTCTCCGGTCAATAACAGATTTGCTGAGTTTGAAGTCAGGGATACCGAATCTGAGCAGCCCCCCGGCTTTCTCGTCCTTTTCAAAAAGAGTTACCATATGTCCGGCTTTATTAAGCAGATCAGCAGCTGCCATACCTGCAGGTCCGCTGCCTATTACTGCAACTTTTTTCCCTGTCCGTTTTACCGGTGGAACTGGTTTGATATAACCTTCAGCAAAGGCCCTTTCAGTGATGGCTACTTCGTTTTCTCGTATGGTGACAGGTTCTTCAATGATATTCAGTACACATGCATGTTCACAGCTTGCAGGGCATATCCTTCCGGTCACTTCCGGAAAGTTATTTGTCGCATTCAGTCTCTCAAAGGCCTTTCTCCAGTTACCCTGCTGGAGTAAGTCGTTCCATTCGGGGATTAAATTGTCGACGGGGCAACTCCAGTGACAGTATGGTATTCCGCAATCCATACACCTTGATGCCTGAAGCATTCTATCTTCGCTGTTCAGCACCTGTTCTACCTCGCTAAAATCACAAATCCTCTGATGGAGAGGTCTGTTACCTGCTTCTTTTCTTTTTATCTTTAAAAATCCGGTTATATCAGCCATAAAGAAATAATTTATAATTTTTTAAAAGACGAATTAATATCTCACACCAAAATCCACATCCATTTCCACGCCGGCAATTTTCTTTTTCAGTTCTTCGAGTTTCTGTTCCTGCAGCACCTTCTTATAATCATAGGGTACCACCTTTATGAAAGTTGAAATGTACTTGTCAGGATCATCAATAATCATCTGTGCTTTTTTGCTTCCGGTGAACCGATAATGCCGTTCAATAAGTTCAAGGAGCTCTTTCATTTCATTAACCTCCTCAACCAGAGATAATTCTACCATTCCCATATTGCAGAAATAATCGAAATTCCCTGATTCGTTCAGTACATATGCAATACCACCACTCATTCCGGCAGCAAAGTTGCTTCCTGTGTTTCCAAGCACAACAACCCGACCTCCGGTCATATATTCGCAACAGTGGTTTCCGACTCCTTCCACAACAGCGTTGGCCCCGCTGTTCCTTACCGCGAATCGTTCACCTGCAACACCCGAAATAAATATTTCTCCTCTTGTAGCACCATAAAGGACCGTATTCCCGATTATTATATTCTTATCCGGTTCGAATAATGAACCCGGCGGGGGAACGACTATTATCCGACCGCCCGATAAACCTTTTCCGAGATAGTCGTTCGAATCTCCCTCAAGAAAGAGCTCAACACCCGGAGAGAGAAATGCACCGAAGCTCTGGCCGGCCGATCCTGAGAATCTGCATTTAATAGTTCCGTCAGGAAGACCCGCTGATCCGTGGATGCCGGTGATCTTTCCAGACAGCATGGCACCAATTGTTCTGTCTGTATTCCGGACAGTCTTTTGGATCACAACAGGCTGTTTTTCAGTAATTGCTTTTTCAGCCTCTGTGATCAGTTCACGGTCAAGTACATTAAGGAGATTACTATTTTGTTTTTCAATGCAATGTATCGGATAGATAGCAGCTTCGGATGGTATTGTTAGCAATCCGGACAGGTCAATTTCCTTTGTTTTCCAGTTCTCCACTTCAGGATTACGTTCCAGAAGATCCAGTCGGCCGATGATCTCATCGAGATTTCTGAAACCCATTTCTGCAAGATACCCGCGAACTTCTTCTGCAAGAAAAGTGAAGAAGCTGACCAGGTAATCGGCTTTTCCCCTGAACCGGTTTCTGAGTTCGGGATTCTGTGTTGCCACGCCAACAGGGCAGGTGTTCAGATGACATTTACGCATCATTACACACCCGAGGACAACCAGTGCACTTGTCGAAAATCCGAATTCTTCAGCACCCATCAATGCAGCCATTATGATATCCCGGCCTGTTTTAAGCTGTCCGTCAGCCTGCAGCATAACCCTTCGGCGCAGGTTATTCATAACAAGGGTCTGCTGTGTCTCGACAAGGCCCAGTTCAAGAGGTAATCCGGCATGTTTTATTGATGAGGCGGGGCTCGCTCCCGTGCCACCTTCATAACCACTTATTGTTATAAGGTCAGCGCCTGCTTTGGTAACTCCGGCAGCAATTGTTCCGACTCCGCATTCGGATACCAGTTTGACGCTTATTCTTGCCCTGGGATTGACATTCCTGAGGTCAAAGATAAGTTGCGACAGGTCTTCAATTGAATAAATATCATGATGTGGTGGCGGGGAAATAAGAGTTATACCGGGAATAGAATATCTGGTCCTGGCTATTATTTTGTCAACCTTACTTCCGGGAAGCTGGCCACCTTCTCCTGGTTTTGCACCCTGAGCTATTTTTATCTGGATCTCATCAGCATTGATCAGGTATTCGGTAGTTACACCGAAGCGTCCGCTGGCAAACTGTTTGATGGCACTTCTGGTACTTGTTCCGTCCTCACGCAGCGTGAATCTTTCCGGATCTTCTCCGCCTTCACCTGTATTGCTTCTTCCTCCTATGCGATTCATTGCAAGAGCCAGAGTCTCATGTGCTTCCCTGCTTATTGAACCATATGACATTGCTCCGGTTACAAATCGTTTCATGATGTTTTCTGCAGGTTCGACCACCTCCGGAGCGATGGGATTCTTTTTCCATCTGAGAAGCCCCCTGATAAATCCCGGAAGTGCTGTGTTGGCATCTGCTCTCCGGCTATATTCCCGGAACTTACTGTAATCACTTGTTCTGGTGCTCCATTGAAGCAGGGAGATGGTTTCAGGATTCCAACCATGATGCTCTCCGTTCTTCCTGTATGAATAAATGCCTTCGGTTGAAATTTCGGAAAGATGTCCTTCGAACCAGGCGTCCCTGTGCGGAATCAGAACCTCTTCGGCTATCCCGCTCATACCGATGCATCCGATACGGGAGACAGTGCCTGCAAAATAACTGTCACTACCATCAGGATG
>CAZKMH010000146.1:0-8308 GCA_964553395.1 uncultured Rikenellaceae bacterium
TACCCATATGAAACGGCATTTTAGTTAAAACAACGCTTTCCAGCACTGATGCAGGGTAATATGCAACTATTTGTGATTCAAAACCATCAGCCTGAATTAATACGGATACCTTGCCGGCTGCCTTAATGATGAATTCCCCTTTTTCATTTGTAAGAGCCGGCTTTCCATCTTCTCCGATAATGACAGTGGCACCTGAAAGGGGATTGCCGCTTTCATCTTTGACGACAATAGTCTTAAAATCCTGAGCGAACGAAGATACCCCGAAAAGTAAATTCAGACTCAGGAGTGTGATAATGATCTTAAAGTATTTCATGATTATCTTTTTTGTAATTAAAATTGCTATGTCCCGGTCTGAATTCTATTGCCATCCCGCATTCTGATACATTTCTTTATACAGGAATACTATATCTTTTGGAAGTGGCAGCCAGTAGTGTTTTGGATCTTCGAATACTTTTGTGATGTAAAGAGATCTCGTAAAAGAGGTCCAGTCATAATCAAAATTAAGATCAATGATCTGCTTATTTTCCGGCAGATGAGCTATGTACCACCTGCGTATGTCGAACCAGTAATGACTTTCAAAACACAATTCAACGGATCTTTCATTCCATACCAGTTCCATGAAGCTATCGTATCCGATGGCAGCTGATGTAACGGGTGGCATACCAGCTCTGGCGCGAATCACATTGATCGCATCCACAGCTGTAAACCCGGAGCCGGGCACACTGCCATCCGGTCCGTAGGCCGCAGTAACTGCTTCAGCATAATCAAGGTAAACCTCCGCAAGCCGCATACGGGGACTAATGAACCGGAAGTTGTTCCATAACCGATCATAATTATTTACTCCCGACGGCCAGTATTTTTTAACGAGGTAGGGTAACGGAGCCTGTCCTGTTGCAGATTTATCACTCGTAGGAGCACCGTCCCATAATCTGCAGTATGCGTTAACATGATTGCCCCATCTATCCCTGTCAACCAGAATACTCATGCGGAAACGGGGATCCCTGTTATCCCAGCGTTTTGTGGGATCGTTATCATATTCGGGCTTGTATCTTGTACCATCGGCCATCTCAAACCGGTCAACAAACAACTGATTGACGCCATGGCAATATTCCGTTCCACCAAAACTGGATGGAACATAAATTCTCCGGATATGACTGGAAAACCTGCCGCTACCAGTGTTTCTTTCAACCCTTTGCAAAATGGTTTCAGTTGTCCATGGCATTGTACCGTCAACTTTGTAGTACATGTCGGTATATTTGTTAAAGGGTACTAATTTATAGACTCCCTTGTTTGCCAGTTTAATGACCTCCCAGCCGGCAGCAGCTGCCCTCTCGCACAACGCTGTATTATAGGTGTAATCATTGCCTGATGCATGGTTCATCAAAGGGCTCGCAGCATAAAGAAGATGTTTCTGCTTGTATGCCAGAGCTGCACCCACTGTTATCCTTCCTGCATTGGCACCTATAATTTGCCCGCCGACAACAGTCGAATCCCAGTCTTCGGGGAGAAGAAGAATAGCTCGGTCATAATCCGATATAATTTTTTCTGTACACTCCTGATATGTGATCCTTGGCATTCTTAACTCATCGGTTGCTGAAAATACCGTATCAATATATGGCATCCCGCCCCAGCAGGAAATGATTTCCCCATGAAAGAATCCCCTGAAAAAATAGGCCTGCCCTGCGATCAGATTTTTTTCTTCCGGTGTGGCTTCTGATAAAAGACTCAGATTCCGAATTGCCATATTGCTTCTTCGTATCCCCCTCCATCCGGATGTCCAGATACCGCAGTTTTTATCAACATCTGTTGTTCCGTAACCATATGTCTGCCTGAAGTTCAGCATAAGAGATGAATTGCTTGGCCCGACAATTGACCAGTAATTACCCATAACTGAAGTATATGCATTAGTGCCTCCAGGACGATCAATAACATCACCTCCCATGTTCAGATCGTTCCACAGGTATGTCTGCGGAAAATCTATTATTTCAGGATAAATTGGGTCCAGAAAACCCTGAAAATCAATGTACGTCCCGAAAATATCTTCTTCACTCACCGCTGCTTCGGGTGTTCTTTCAAGATAATCCTCGCATGAAGAAAAAAGCAAGATCCCTGTCAGAATATATAATAATTGTTTAATCGTTCTCATAGCTAGTCTGTTTTTAATTTATCGTCTGTCTTCATCTGAAATTCAAACTTATCCCGAAAGTGTATCTTTTCAGTACCGGATAGGTCAATCTCCCGTCAGTTGTGGAAGGTCCGTTAAAATCAAGGTCCTCATACATTTTTGACCACAGGAAGAGATTATTACCACTCAATGTCAGACGGAAGTTGGAAAGTCCCATTTTTCTTACCCAGTCACCATCAACTACATAAGATATCTCTGCGCCTTCCAGTCTCAGATAGGATCTTGGGGTACTGACATACCCGCCTGTTCCGGTGGTAGATACCCTGAGATGAGGAGACTCAGCACCTTCCATGTTGCCATTTTCCGGCGACCATCTCCGGTCAAGGTCCCAGGGATATAAAATAGACAGGGAGTTGGAAAATGCGCCGGTATACTGGCCTGTACTGCCTTCTATATTATAAACACCATAAAATCTCAGATGAGCGGTTAAGTTCTTCCACCCGATACCCACAGCCGGAGAATAAGTATATTGTGGTCTGGCAGGATATCCAAAAGGTACCTGATCGTTTGAATCAATAACTCCGTCAGCGTTATAATCAAGGCGGGCAAAATCCCCGGGCAACAGGTTTGTATTGGTGGTTCCGCCAACCCTGTTATATACGTCATTCCAGGTGGCCAGGACACTATGTTCATTCTGATTAAGTGTGACCCTGGGCTGATCGATCTGATACCCTGCTTTTTTCTGGTAGGCTGGCAGGAGGGGAGCGTCTCCCCCTTCAATAATTTTGTCCTTGGAATATGCCCATGCAAATGTAGCCCAATAGTTGAAACCCCTGGCAGTGGTTCTTGCAAATTTTCCTTCAAACTCCCACCCGTGGACATCAACTTCACCTACGTTTGCTGAAACCGGACTTGCACCATAATAACTGGGAACCGGTCTTGATGCACCGGTAAGAAAAATATCAGTTCTGTTTTCCGTAAAATAGTCAAATGTTACCAGGAAAAGATTATCAAAAAATCCTGCTTCAATGCCAAGATCTCTTTTATGTGCGGTTTCCCAGTGAATATCTTCATTGGGGATAACTCCTTCATAACGGAAAGGATAGGAATTTTGAATATACGGTGCACCGAAACGGTAAAGTGTTTCAGAGGAGGGTGAAGTGGTAATTGGGTAAACTATCCAGCTTCCGGTATAAAGCCACCTTTCAATGCCTTCATCACTTCCCACTTTACCATCCGAATAGCGGAATTTAAGATTATTTACATAAGGCTTAAGGATTCCGAAAAAAGGTTCATTTGATGCGATCCAGCCGAAAGCCATTGAAGGAAAGAACCCAAACCGGTACGCATTTGAGAATTTCTCGGATCCATTGTAAGCCGCATTTAATTCCAGCAGGTACCGGTTATCAAAGTCGTACGTAACACGACCTACCCAGTCTTCCCTGTAACTTGTAAATGCCGATCCGCTGGCGGATTCCTGCCTGCTTACCAGTGCAAGGCCGGTTACACTGTGCTTACCAAAATCCCTGCCATAATTAAGTGAAAACTGGTAGTATAAAGACCTGAATACACTTGCCGTCTGGGCAGTTTCATTGGAATAGGAATCAGGAAGCTGAACCCAGTCATATCCTGAAGAACCTGCTCCGGTCACGTTCCACACAACATAATCGGGGTCATTTTCAAGTGCCCGGATCTCAGCCTCCGTCATATCTGGCTCCAAAGCATCAACGATATCCGGACTTATCCATTTTGAAACAGGAGGGTCACCATCAACATTCGGACCAATGGTCCTCATCCGGTTATCAAATGATACTTTAGCGCTGGCTGAAAGTCCTTTTGTGATAAAATCCAGTTTCTGTTCAATCAGAAAATCCGTATTCACATCCGTTCCCTTCGCAAGAGAGTATCCGTTATAATTAAATTCAAGGATCCCGTTTGTAAGAGATGCAAAAGAGAGCCGGTTTGCCCATGTACCATCTGAATATTTTACAGGCCAGACATCAGGAGGCATCTGGTACATTGTATACCATGCACTCCATTTTGAGCCCTGCGGTTTTTTCTGGATAAAATGACTTCCAGACAGATTTGCCGAAAACCTGGTGGTGGGTGTAATATCAAAATCAAGATTGCTTCTGAAATTGATACGGTCAAATTCAAAGCTGGGGTCATAACCCTGTCCCCTCTCTTTAATATTAAGTATATCCCCTTCATGTAAATATGCCAGAGAACCGTAATATTTTACCAGCTTCGTACCTCCGCTGACACTCATATTCACATTCTGGTCCAGCGAAAAGTTTCTGGTGAACTCATCCTGCCAGCTGACATCCGGGAGATATTCAGGATAAGTATGATCCCTGTACATTTCGAGTCGTCTCCAGGGAGTAATTGAAGACCAGCCGCTTTCAGTGATCGGAAGTTCATTTATTATTGCATAATTCTTATTCAGGTTAGCTATATACGAATTTGCCAGGTGAGGAACTTTTGATATACTTTTTGCCGTAGTTGAAGCATCAAAGCTCAGCTTAGCCCTTCCTTCCTTCCCGCGGTAGGTGGTAATCAGTATCACTCCGTTTGCGCCTTTAACTCCAAAAACCGAAGTGGCTGAAGCATCTTTTAAAAGGGATATTCTTTCAATCTCGTACGGATTTATATTATTGAGAGGCCGTTCAACCCCATCAACAAGGACCAGAGGTGATGACGCGTTCCATGTCTTTTGGCCGCGTATGAACATCTGGCTGTAATTACCGTCTGTCCTTCCCTGGGCATCATTAACCGGACCATAATCCACTCCGCCCGGAATACCTGTCGACTGAAGGCTTATCAGCCCCGGCAGAACCCCATTAATAGCAGTTCCCAGGTCACCACCCTGTGCCTGTTGTCTTAACGATTCACCTGTCGCCTGGGAAATTGCTCCTACAACACTCTCCTTTTTCTGTGTCCCGTATCCGACAACAACAACTTCCTGCATCAGTGTAACCTCAAGGGCGAGTGCCACATTCACCGGAGTACCGGGTGTTGCAAGCACCTCCTGAGTAGTATACCCGATAAAGGAGATCTGGAGTGTAACCTGCTGCCTGCTGGAAACAGGAATCGAAAAGTTACCGTTTATATCTGTAAGAGTTCCCACTGCTGTTCCTTTTACCAGAACCGTAACACCAATCTGTGGTTCTCCATTTGCAGCATCCGTAACTTTTCCGGTCAGATTAGCCTGCTGTATGCTACCTTCATCATCGGGAGGAATAGCACCCGTAGTGTAAGACGTCATTGAGCATACAAGAAATAAGATGCACAATTTTGTCATAATCAGTGGTGTATGCCACAGTCTCCTGACAAAATCCAATCGCTTTTCATAATTTTTTTTCATGCAGATAAAAAATTAAACATTAATATTTAGGCTGATTTAATGGATAAATCATTCAGAAAACAATAGTTTATTGACCTAAACTGGGCAGTCAGGTTAACAATAAATTGAACTAATTTGAATACCTGGTCAGGCGTACTCGTTAGTTTTAGGTCAACCGGTTATCTGAAGCAATTTAGTGAAAAGTTTTTAAACTATCAACTACAAGAAGAAATATTAAGTTTTTTACAGATGATAATTATCAGATCTTATCATACATCACTGCCATTGCTATAAGTGGATTGTGTCCCAGGTAGTCAATACAGGGCATATTACGTTTTCTCTGTGGTTTCCGTTGTACTTCAGAAGGACTTCCTCCAAAAGGATGATAAAACTCCCAGATGTTTCCGGTGATCTCAAACTGCCTGGCAGAGTCATCCAGTGCTTTCCCGAGAAGAATTTTTGCAGCATCTTTTCTTCCGTAGTTCAGGCATCCGCGTGCGACCCAATAGGTAATACTGTTCCATGCCGGACCCCGCCACATTCTCAGTTCAAACCTGGGATCCCTTGTCCCTACAGTAGAAATTGGATGCTCAGTGAGGAAATGAGAAGGATTCAGAATATATAAATCTATAAGTTTATCTGCCTGTTCCTTAGTGGCCGCCCCTGTTATAAGAGGCCACAAATTCTCATATGCCATACACCTGAGCGACCTGTCCTTAATAGCTGTAATGTCATAAAACATTGCATCATCTGATGAATAAAGCTGATTCTGAATAAATTTCATTAATTCACCTTCCCTCTTCCTGTAAAAATCAGAACCTACCCCTAATTCAGCTGCCCACAGAGTTGCATAATGATACAACTGGTAAACATGGCAGGTTGCATCTATAAATGCTCCATCTGCAATACTTTTATTATCGAAACGTATTCCTTCATCAACTCCACTTTCCCATCTCCCCATCAGAATGTCGGCATAAAAAAATCCTTCTCCGGTACTTTTCCTGCAATTTTCAAACCAGGTAATCTGCCGGATCAGTGCACTGAAAAAAACAGGTAATTTTGATTTGTCAGATGTAAGATCAAAATAATCCTGGACTGCAACAACCCATAAAGGGGGAAATCCCTTGTTTTTTTTCCAGCTGGCTGAATCTCCTTTTGAAGACCATGAGGGCATACTGATCACGCCCGGAATAATTCCGTCCGGTTCCTGGTTCTTAACATTATTAAGTAATTGATGTAATGCATGTTCAGGATAATAATTCATTACATCCAGACTTTGATGTGTTATATCCACATGTCCGAATGCCGGACCATCAGTGTAGCCAGGACCAATTTCTTCCCATTCATAATCAAATGGATACATAGCAGGATGAGTGCTTTTCCTGTGTAACTCAGCAACATATATCAGCATTGAACGCCAACCTGGTTTTCCTGTCTGACCTGCACCCTTAATTAGTTTATTCCAGCCATCATTTATTTGGGAAACTTTTTTATCCTCCCCCACAGCAAAAAAACCGGATAAAGTATTGCACCCTGAAATTACATTTATGAATATGATAATTCCAATAAGGAAGCTGAATTTCAGAAATTTGTTCCTGGAAATACACTTAAAAAAATTCTTTTTCAGCGATGAATTGGAGCCAGAACATGATTGTATCATCGTTTGGACTATTTATGGTTTATTATGTAAGACTTAAGTTGCTGATCCTTTAAAACTTGTCAATCCGGAAGTGGCCGTAAAGTCCTGGAATATTCATTTATTTATTGAATGATTTATCTGCTTTATATTTTCAAGGGGAGTATTGTAGGGTAAGATACCCGTGCCAATAATAACATTCTTATATTTTTCGAATTTTTTAAGAAAATATTCTAAAAACTTTGATATGGACACATTATTCCCGTTGCATATAATTGACGGATCAATGTTGATCCTGAATGCGAAATTCTCATATTCCATCAGCATCTTCTCTTTAATATCATCGTCAACATTGAAATCCAGGAGAAATGAATTCGCACCTGTGATGGAAAGATATTTCATCAGCAACCAGGAGTTCCCCCCAAGTATTAGCGGTCTGTAAGAAATATTCTGATCTCTCACGTAATCAAACAGTTCCTTATGAAATGGAAAAACCAGGTCCCTGTAGATTTCGGGAGAAATAAGCGGTGGAGATGCAAATGAATCGAAAACAACCACTTCAATATGATTCTGTATAATCCCTTTCAGGTATATCTTAATTGTTTCTGTACAGTATCTTAAAAGATCAAAAACTCTGTCACTGTGCAATACACAATCAACAAGCAACTTATCACTGGAGTATATTTTAGATGCCATTGAGAACGGACCGGAGATCCCGCATCTTACATAAACTTTTGAGCTATATTTATTTATAATGGCTTTCGCAGCATCAATAAATAAGTCCATCCTACCGGAAGGTTTCTCTATTCTCTTTAACAGTGCAACTTCTTCAGGGGTATTTATAAGAGGTATTTCTATTTCCGGCATATAATGGTCTTTTCTGGTTACCATTGCGCCAACAGCCTCTGCTTCTATATTGTAGATATCAAATGCTGAAGTAACAATTTTCAGATCCAGCTTATCAATCTCATACTCAAGAGCAATAATAATTTCGTCTGTATTTTGTGCAAAATCAGACGGATTGCACCCTGCAAGTTTAGCTTTTAAATCATAAATAGCCGGACAAAATATGGGTTTGTCATTAACATTGTTTATTGTGTCGATCAGTGTAGTTTGGATTGGATTCATTTCCCAACACTACATTTCAATATCGGATTCACCCAGTTTCAACGGATATTTACCGTATTCACGGACCAGTTTTACA
>CAZKMH010000147.1:0-8249 GCA_964553395.1 uncultured Rikenellaceae bacterium
GATAATTATAGTGGTTTTCGTTATTAAAATATTCCTTAAGTTGACGGCTATGGGGAGAGGGCGTGAGGGGGAGAGAGGGAGAAGGGGAGATATGTGCGTCAGAAGCTGGATGAAAACTATAGAGTGGTAATAACAGGTTCAAATGCCTCTCTCCTGAGTCGCGAATCCGGCACCAAACTAACCGGTCGTCATCTGAACATCGAGCTCATTCTTTCTTCAAAGTAAAAGATGGGACAATCATTACTATGAATCAGGAAGACATTTTCAGACATGATGGTCTTTCTGCACATGTAATACCTGTCCGGGATTTTTTAAACCGGTAAACAGCAGTAAGCTACCCGGCTGCCAGGATACCCGGCTACCAGGAACCGGTAAATAAATTCCTTCCTTGCGGTGGTTACCAAAATATCCCTATTTTTGCATTGAAACAAAGTTAATTATGTCAAGAGTCGGAAACATAATTGAAGGATTCTCAACTGCCAGGAAGGATATGCTGAATGTTTCCCTCTTTATTGCCAGCATAGCTGCTGTTGTTGTAATACTGACATATAATAGAGGGCTGACCACCACCGAAATTACTGGAACCTCAATATTAGTGGCTTCATGTTACCTCATTCTTTACCTCTTCCTTTTGCAATTCAGGCATGAAGTGCTGCGGATAGTCCGTAAGACCTTTTTTATCCTCCTGGCAATAATTGTTTTTATATTTATAACCAGACTGGTATTGGATCAACCGACCAGGAACATAATTTTCCTTGTGCCGTTTGCAATTATTCCGGTCATTATCAGAACATTCTATGACGCACGACTTGCCCTGTTCATTCTGCTGATAACATTAATGCAGGCAGGTTTCCTGGTACCGGACCCATTCGTTTTCATAATTATGAGCTTTATTTCGGGGATGGTGGGCATATTCACTCTTACGAACAATTTCAGGAAATCGAGGCTCTTCTTTACTTCGCTTTCAGTGATTTTAAGCTACATTGTCCTGTATTTTGGCATTTGTCTGATGCAGGGCGGTGAAACTGATACGCTGGTTGCATCTGACTTCCTTTTACTGGCAGGAAACGGGCTCCTGGTTCTGATAAGCTACCCTCTTATATTGATCTTTGAACAGGAATTTCTTCTGGTGTCAGAGACAACTTTACTCGAACTTGCTGACACCAACCACCCTTTGCTCAGGAAGCTTGCAGTGGAAGCTCCGGGTTCATTCCAACATTCGCTTCAGGTAGCCAACCTTGCCGAGGAGGCAGCAAGAGTAATTGGCGCAAACCTGCATCTTGTCAGGACAGGTGCACTATACCATGATATAGGTAAGATTGGAAATTCAAAATACTTCATTGAAAACCAGGTTGATGAGATCAGTCCGCATGACAAACTGGACCCTAAAGAGAGTTCCAGAATAATTATCAACCATGTAAAACATGGGATTGTTCTTGCAAAGAATTACAAGGTACCTGCACCGGTAATTGACTTTATCCGGACGCATCACGGAACCACTGTACAATATTTTTTCTTTAAGAAGTACTCAACTCAGCATCCCGGGGAGACAGGTATGGAAAAATTGTTTTCATATTCCGGGCCCAAACCATTTTCCAAAGAAACAGCAGTTGTAATGATGGCTGATGCCGTTGAAGCATCATCCAGATGCCTCGGGAAATATTCTGAGGAAAGCATTAGCGAACTTGTTGAGAGGATCATTTATATTCAGGAACAGGATAGTCAGTTTGCGGATGTCCCGATGACATACAAGGACATGTCGGAAATTAAAAGCGCTTTTAAGAGAAGGCTCATGGATATATATCATGCGAGGATCGCCTATCCCGAAAGGGTTTAACGCATGTCAATAACCTCGACTCCCTTGTATTTTTCGGGTGAGAATCTGAACATCGATGGATCTGCAGCCTGCTTGAGACTAAATTCCCTGACCAGCAGGGTTATTGTTATACCATCCCTTCTTTTGTATTCAAAACTGGCAAGGTTCAGCGAAGGTTTTATAATTGTGAGTCTGACTCTGATAAGGTCACTTTTCAGTTCTACAGGATACAAATCAATAATGTACGAATTTTTTTTCTCTTCTATAAGTCTGCATTTATAGCCTTTCTTATACATTGTAAAGATGGATGAAGGCCGGGTTTCGAAAGAATCATCCTTTTTATCAGGCCTGGTGATAGTAACTTCCTTTTCTACAGGCAAATAGCTCCATGAAGTTTCACCATTGAACCATATTATATTTTCGGGAAGCTCGAGTTTGTAGCTATCCTTGCTGAGGATGACAGATCCGTCAATAGTATCTTTTGTGTTTTCAACCTGATCATCGGTTACAAGAAAGAATTTCATAGTTACTGAGGGTGCTGCCGATACGTTTGAGGAGAATTTATCGAGAATGCCGACAGCCTGCGGATCGTTTTGTCCGTGAGCAATAATCGTCATCAGAAGTAAAGTACAGAATATGGAAAGATTCCTCATCAGTGAGTTTTAATCCAGTCCCTTCAAAATCTGTTCCAAAGCAATGAAATCCGAACAAAGAACATCCCTTGCCTTGCTTCCTTCGAAGGGTCCGACGATACCGGCTGCTTCAAGCTGGTCGATTATCCTTCCGGCCCTGTTGTAACCGATGGAGAGTTTTCTCTGGATCAGTGATGTTGACCCCTGCTGATGCTGTACCACCAGACGTGCAGCATCTTCAAACATCGGATCCTTCTTTTTCAGATCAACCTCGAGGGCACCTCCTTCGCTGTCGTCAATGTATTCCGGCAGGTGCATGGCATCGGGGTAACCCTGCTGGGAACCAATGAATTCAGTAAGCTCTTCTATCTCAGCTGTATCGACAAATGCACATTGTACCCGTACCGGTTCAGCCCCTGAAGAGATGAGCATATCGCCATTGCCGACAAGCCTGTCGGCACCTGTGGTATCAAGTATGGTCCGCGAATCGATTGATGAGAATACCCGGAAAGCGATCCTTGTGGGGAAGTTGGCTTTTATGAATCCGGTAATGATGTTTGTTGTCGGCCGCTGGGTTGAGATGATAAGATGTATTCCAATTGCCCGGGCAACCTGGGCAAGTCTGCCAAGGGGACCCTCAACCTCCCTTCCGGCTGTCATTATGAGGTCAGCAAACTCGTCAATTATAAGGACTATATATGGCAGGTATTTGTGTCCCTTTTCAGGATTAAGCTTGCGTGAAATAAATTTCTCATTATACTCTTTGATATTCCTTACCTGTGCACTCTTGAGAAGCTCAAGACGGTTATCCATCTCTATGCACAAAGAGTATAAAGTATTTATAACTTTTTGAGTGTCAGTGATAATAGCGTCATCTTCACCCGGAAGCTTGGCAAGGAAATGGCGTTCGATTTTGGCATAGAGGGGCAATTCGACTCTCTTGGGATCGATCAGTACGAATTTCAGCTCTGACGGATGTTTTTTATAAAGAATTGAAGTGATTATCGCATTCAGCCCCACCGATTTTCCCTGGCCTGTTGCACCTGCCACGAGAAGGTGAGGCATTTTTGTAAGGTCAACGATATAAGGTTCGTTTGTGATTGTACGGCCCAGTGCAAGTGCGATATCAAACCTTGTATCCTGGTACGCCTTTGAAGCTATCAGGGAACGCATTGAGACTATTTCCGGCTTCTTGTTGGGAACTTCTATTCCCACAGTTCCCCTGCCCGGTATAGGGGCAATGATCCTGATACCCATTGCGGAAAGGCTAAGGGCAATATCATCTTCAAGGGATTTTATCCTGGCCAGTTTGACACCCCTTTCCGGGATTATCTCATATAGCGTAACTGTTGGTCCGACAGTGGCTGATATCTGTCTTATACTGATCTTGTAATCACCCAGCGTCTTGATGATATTCTCCTTATTCTCAATTACTTCATTGTTGTCGAATGCGCTTGAAGACTTATGTTCCTTTAAAATGGAAACGGGGGGAAATTTATAACGTGAAAGATCAAGGCGGGGATCATAGTTCTCCATTTTCGAGTCGACCTCTTCGTCGGACAGAATATCAACTGCTTCAGGTTTTCTGATCTCTATATTCACCTTATTGTCCCTGGGTGCAGCAGACTTGTCATTATCCAGATCACGGATAAGCGATCCTCCTGCAGGCGCTTTAATAATAAGGCTTTCATCCTCAGAATAATCATCGGTCCGGGTTCTGTTGTTTACATGGAATTCAACATTTTTATCCTGCTGCCTTTCATTATAAAGGATAGTTGCTACAGGTTCCATTACGGTTTCGGCTGTAACAGGTGCTTCCTCTTCGTTTTTCACGGTTTTGAGGAATGAAAGAAATGCTGGTAGTTTTAATCCGAAAGCTGACAGTGGAACTTTTAAAGCGAAGATAAGATATATAAGTGTGAGCAGGCCGATAAGTATTCCGGCCCCGGGCTTGCCAGTAAATGCATTAAGCCAGCGTGTTACCAGATAACCCTGGGCGCCGCCCGGTCCACTGACCAGATAACCATCCGCCTCTCCGAAAATGTATCCAAGGATGAGTGACAGAGTTATTGTTGCAAATGCGAATTTAGTTGTCAGGCCCCATATTCTTATCTTCGGAAAGTTAAGAAGATAAAGCCCCAGTCCCCCGAAAATTAGAGGAATGAAGAATGCTCCAAAGCCAAAACCATAGCTGATTATCATTTTTGCCAGGAAATGTCCGCTTTTCCCTGACCAGTTCCTGACTTCTATTTCAGGTCCGGAAACAATGTCGGAGTCGGGAATACTCTGATCGGTTTTCCACCAGAAGAGATATGCGACACATGCAAGAAGAAGGTAGAGGGCAAAGCCAATGATCAGAATACCAAAGACAAATTTTATCCTTTCATCGGTGAAAAACGGCTTCTTTTTTCCAGTACTTTTTGTGGATTTACCTGATTTCCTTGACGCCTCTTCCTTTGACTTATCCATTATATGCAATAAAAAAGCAACGTAAAGTTAGTAATTATTCCAAAAGTCGAAAGGGGAAAAGAAATGAGCTTGATTACATACTTACAAGCTTCTCTATGAAATCGGTGATATCCTCCCTTGAAACCTTCAGGTATTTATCCCTGCGTTCGAATATTTTGTCGGGGATTTCTTTCTTGTAGACTGATTCAGCTTCGAAACGCATTTCAGCATGGCCGATTACCAGGAAGAAATTCATCAGCACCCCGTCGATCTCGCTGAAGGGAGTGGCTGCATTAGGATTTTTTACATCTATTTCGTTGGTATACCATACTTTATGAACCTTTTTCCTGTCATAGGGCAATGTTACTTCCGCACTTTTACAATTAAAGCCGCCTATAACCGCGGTTCCGGATGTTTTTCTTATTTCAATACCCTTCATTGCTTCGAATCCCGGATGATTCTCGCCAGGTTTTGCGGCATAATAATACCTGAGCCCCAGAAGATTTATGTAAGTATCATAAATTTCCATTTCCTCATTGGTGAGGTTCTTGATCCCTGAATTACCGACAGGTGCCGAGATATCGAACAGTATTTTATCCTTTTTAAATGTGACGACAAGTTGTTTGGGCATCACTTCTTTGGGCATCATGCCCATCTTACTCATATATTCTATGGTATAGTAAATTTCGCCCTCATTAATATGTTTATGCCCCTTGTCTCTGCAGGCTTGTCCTGTAATGGCGATAATTGCTGTAATCAGCAATCCGGATATGAATCTCACTGAGGTTGGTTTAATTGAAGTTTGTAAATGTAATATTTTTTTTTATTTCATTTAAATTTGATAATTTGTTTTGTTATGGAAAAGAAACTGGCGGTTGTAGCACTCGGAGGTAATGCCCTGCTCAGGGGCAATCAGGCAGGGACTATTGATGAACAGGAAAAAAATACAACAGATACTCTCGAAAACCTTGTTTTCCTGATAAAAGAGGGATATGAACTTGTCATTACCCACGGGAACGGTCCGCAGGTGGGGAATATACTTATGAGAAACGATGCTGGTGAGCAGGTTTATAATATTGCAAGGATGCCTCTGGATATCTGTGTAGCGGATTCCCAGGGTGGTATAGGGTATATGATCGGGAGAATATTCAGGAATGTGCTCAACAGGCATGGTATCCGGAGAAATGTTATATGTGTGGTCACATCGGTACTGGTGGATATAAACGATCCGGCATTTGGGGACCCGCAGAAGAGGATAGGTAAAATATATTCAAAGGATGAAGCGGATGATCTGGCCACACGAAAGGGATGGATTTTCAGGGAAGAAGTTAAGGAAAGTGGCGGCTTCAGACGGGTTGTTCCGTCACCTGTCCCAAAAGACATAATGAACCAGTCTATTATAAGTGATCTTGCAAGGAAGGGTAATATAGTGATTGCTGCCGGAGGCGGAGGAATACCTGTTTATATTGATGAAAAGAATGATGTAAGACCGGCAGAAGCAGTTATTGACAAGGATCTGGCATCCTCGCTGCTGGCCTCACTTATTTGTGCCGATGAGTTTTATATACTTACAGATGTTCCGTTTATCTATATCAACTATAAGAAACCCGGCCAGCAGAAAAAGGAATTTCTGAACTATGAAGATGCTCTCCGGTACCTTAATGAGGGTCAGTTCACAAAGGGAAGTATGGCTCCGAAGGTTGAAGCCTGCCTTAATTTCATAAAAAGCGGAGGAAAATTAAGTGTAATTACCGAAGCTTTCAAGCTGGCGGATATGTCATTCGGTTCAAAAATCACGATGGAATATGAGGATGATCGCAGATGAACGGCTTCCGGCTTCCGCACGCCGCTCACCGCACGCCGCATGCCACATGCCGCACGCCGCACGCCTTTCATTTTTTATAATAATTATTACCTTTGCTACCTGTATTGAATTTTTAACTCTAAGTACTCCGGGCGCTTAATGCTCCAAACTTCCTCAACATGAAAATCAACCTCAAAAACAGGCATTTCCTCAAACTCCTTGACTTCACCCCGGAAGAGATATCTTATCTTCTCGATCTGTCGGCAGAGCTTAAAAAGGCAAAAAAATCCGGAAAGGAAACCCAACACCTGAAGGGCAGGAACATTGCACTGATATTCGAAAAATCATCCACCCGTACAAGATGCGCCTTTGAGGTTGCAGCTTATGATCAGGGAGCCTGTGTTACATATCTTGGTCCGAGCGGTTCACAGATAGGACATAAGGAATCGATGAAAGATACAGCCAGGGTCCTTGGCAGGATGTATGACGGTATTGAGTACCGGGGATTCGGTCAGCATATTGTCGAGGAACTTGCTGAATATGCCGGTGTTCCGGTATGGAATGGTCTTACAAATGAATTTCATCCAACCCAGGTACTGGCCGATTTTCTTACAATGAGGGAACACTCGGATAAGCCTCTTAACAAAATGGTTCTATGCTATTTAGGAGATGCACGTTACAATATGGGCAATTCGCTTATGGCCGGTTCGGCAAAAATGGGTATAGATTTCAGAATTGCTGCCCCCGGAGCTTTTCAGCCGGACCGCGAGCTGGTTGAAAAATGCAGGGCTGTTGCTGCTGATACCGGGGCAAAAATAACTATTACCGAAAATGTTGACGAAGCGGTAAAAGGAGCGGATTACCTTTACACTGATGTCTGGGTGTCGATGGGAGAGCCGGAATCAGCCTGGGAGGAAAGGATCAAGCTGATGAGACCTTACCAGGTGAATACAGAGGTAATAAAAAAAACAGGGAATCCGGATGTTAAGTTCCTCCATTGCCTGCCTGCATTTCATAACAGACAGACAAAAGTGGGGGAGGAGATATATACAAAATACGGGTTGAACGGATTGGAGGTTTCCGAGGATGTGTTTGAATCGGAGCATTCAATTGTCTTCGATGAAGCGGAAAACAGGCTGCATACGATAAAAGCGGTTATGGTTGCTACATTGGGATGAGTACATGAAATCAGGTCATGCTATCCACTCCTTCACAAAATAGAAGGTCATAACGAACGACGCTGCCAGCTTCAGTCCGATCCCGGTCAGAAATCCAAGCAGGCTGCCAAAACCTGCCCTGAGTGCATAACGCATATCATCCTTGAAGATCAGCTCTCCTATAATAGCCCCTATGAGAGGACCAAGGACGATTCCGACAGGTCCGAGAAATAATCCTATGATGAGTCCGACTGTAGCCCCACGGGTACCATATTTTGACCCGCCGAACTTTTTAGTGCCCCAGATGGGGACAATATAATCAAGAATGGTAACTACAACGGTTATTGCACCAAGCACGATAAGGGTGGCAGATGAAAAATCCCCGAATCGTG
>CAZKMH010000148.1:0-8229 GCA_964553395.1 uncultured Rikenellaceae bacterium
CTGCCCCAGCCTCTCACCGGCTGATTTCCCAATCCTGATTGCCGTCATTGAAGCCAGGAACGTTACAATACCGATAATGATCCCTGAGATCCAGATAATAATGTCAAGCAGGGCAAAGCTGATGCCAATGGCAAATGCGTCGATACTGGTTCCAACAGCAATAGCGATAAGGGTTGAGGCCTTTGTGTAGTCCCTGATCTCATCCTGCTGTTTTCTCCTGATACCTTCAACTATCATCCTGATCCCCAGGAATGAAAGCAATCCCAGGGCAATCCAGTGGTCGGCAACTTTAATGATTTCGCTCACAACCGAACCCAGAAAAAAACCTGTTACAAGCAGTCCTGCCTGAAAAAATGCAAGTACCAGGGCTATCCTTACTGCCTGCCAGAACAGGATCCTGCTTCTTACAACACCATATGAAAGTGATACGGCAAATGTGTCAAACGATAACCCAATGGCTACTACAACAATCGTTATTAAATCCATGAGATGATAAAAAACCGCTCAAACTTACATAAAAAATCCTTTCCGGGCTTTTTGAAATTGATTGTATATTTGCAAACTCCAAAACAGCACTAATGAGAGCGGTCATTCAGCGCGTCAGTAAAGCATCAGTCTCGACAGACAAGGGGATACTTGTTTCAATCGGTCCGGGACTTGTAGTTCTGACAGGGATAGAGGAAGCCGACACACATGAGGATGCTGAATGGCTCGCCGGCAAAATTGCACAGCTCAGGATATTCAACGACAATAACGGGGTAATGAATCTGTCTGTGCTTGAAACCGGAGGCGAAATCGTTGTTGTGAGCCAGTTCACCCTTCATGCAAAAACAAAAAAAGGTAACAGACCGTCATATATAAAAGCAGCTCCGCCGGAAATTGCAATTCCTCTCTATGAAAAATTTGTCGCAAGACTTACGGAATTGCTTGGCAAACCTGTTGGAACTGGCGAGTTCGGGGCAATGATGTTGGTTGAGATACACAACGACGGACCGGTCACAATAATAATTGACACCAAAAACAGGGAATAAGCGCTGATGGAGGAAATCATTGAACATTCCGATGAAAAATCGCTGAAAAGATCTGTTCTTCTCGTTTCGGCATTTGCTGCCTTTCTGACTCCTTTTCTCGGCTCGGCAATTAATCTTGCCCTCCCGTCGATAGGTAAGGATTTCAATGCCACAGCAATAGAGCTGGGCTGGATTGTCAGCAGCTTTATTCTTTCATCGGCTATCTTTCTGCTGCCTTTCGGCCGGCTTGCAGATATTGTGGGCAGGAAAAGGATCTTTACATATGGTATTGCCCTTTTCACAATTTCAACATTCCTGATTATTTTTTCGTGGGACATCGGATCACTCTTAATATTCAGGGTACTGCAGGGTATTTCAGGCGCAATGATATTTGGTACCAGTCTTGCAATAATTACTTCCGTCTTCGGTCCGGGTGAGCGCGGAAGAGCCATGGGGATCAATGTTACCGCTGTATATACCGGACTCTCAGGCGGCCCCGTTGTTGGCGGTTTGCTGACTCAATACCTGGGCTGGAGAAGCATTTTTGCGTTCCTTGTTCCGGTGGGTATAGCATCGCTTTTCCTGATATTAAAAAAGATGAAACCGGAATGGGCTGAAGCAAAAGGCGAGAAGTTCGACTGGCAGGGATCAGTGATCTATGGAATTTCACTTGCATCATTCATGTATGGTTTCTCAAGACTTCCTTCGGTAACCGGATGGATTTTCCTGGGATCCGGGATAGTTCTGGGACTGCTCTTCATCCTTTTTGAAAAAAGGATAGCAAATCCTGTCTTCGATATCAGGCTCATTTTGCGGAACAGGATTTTTGCATTTTCAGGAATAGCAGCTCTGATACACTACTCGGCCACCTCGGCAACAGGATTCTTTATCAGCCTGTACCTTCAGTATCTTAAGGGTTTTGATGCACGGACGGCAGGATTGATAATGATCTCTCAGCCCATCATGATGGCTTTGTTGTCACCCCTGGCAGGAAAGTTGTCCGATAAATATAATCCCGGAGTAATTGCCTCATATGGTATGGGACTTACCGCCACAGGATTGATAATGCTCTGTTTTGTGACACAAACAAGCTCTATATATTTGATTATCGGTTTGCTGACTATTATGGGTGTCGGTTTTGCGCTCTTCTCCTCACCAAATTCCAATGCAATTATGAGCTCTGTTGAGAAAAAGCATCTTGGAGTTGCTTCGGGTGTTGTGGGTACAATGCGGATGGTTGGACAGATGCTGAGCATGGGTATTGCCATGATGCTTCTTGCCGTATTCATCGGGCAGAAAGCGATTGTTCCGGAAACCTATCCGGGGCTGATAGCCGGAATGAGAACCGGTTTTGTGATTTTTTCAGTCCTCTGCATCTTCGGGATCTTTGCATCACTGGCGAGAAACCAAAGATCTTTAAAATAAAATCAGGAATGCACTGATCATGCCTTCTTTCACTGACATTCCCGAAAAATCCCTGTCAGTTTTCAATAAAATACCTTCATTTTCTTCTTTTGAATGGGAAGAACAACTTAAATTCATAAATAAAACATTTATGAATACAAAAAACATTATATTAATCCCGTGCTTTTTTTCATTGTTATACAAATTAATTTAACCTGAATATTATGACAAAACTATATGAAAAACTGATCAAATCATGCCCTTCAGATTCAGAAATTAAGCGGGGACTTAAGGAGATCAACGAGACTATGCCAGGGCAGCCTGACAAGCGTCTGCTGATGAACATTCTGAATGCTATTGATCTGACCAGTCTCAATACAACCGACAGTAAAACAAATATTATTCACCTGACCGGTACTGTCAACAGCTTTCAAAGCCGGTTTACGAATATACCCAATGTGGCGGCTATTTGTGTTTATCCTAACTTCGTTTCAGTAGTAAAGGAAAAACTCACTGCCAAAAATGTTAAGATAGCTTCCGTTGCGGGAGCATTTCCCACCTCCCAGACCTTCAGGAGCATCAAGGTAGCCGAATGTAAAATGTCGGTGGACGGAGGAGCCGACGAAATAGATTTTGTTATACCCCTGGGGGCATTCCTGGCCAACGATTACGCCCTTGTAGCGAATGAAATCCGTGAAATAAAAGAAGCTATCGGGGACAGACAGCTTAAAGTGATAGTGGAATCAGGCCTTCTGGGTGAACAAGAACTGATTTTCAAGGCCTCGATGATTGCAATGGATGCAGGTGCCGATTTTATTAAAACCTCAACAGGTAAAATAAATGTATCTGCAACACCCGAAGCCGCCTTTGTTATGTGCAGGGCAATATCGGATTTTTATTCAGAGACAGGCATTAAAGTAGGATTCAAACCGGCCGGCGGTATTGCCAGCGTACATGATGCACTTGCCTACTACCAGATAGTCAAATATTGCCTTGGTAAAGAGTGGCTCAGCAACAAATTCTTCAGAATAGGTGCCAGCCGCCTTGCAAATAACATACTGTCTGAAATTGCCGGAGAAAGACATGATCATTTCTGATGAACCGGTTGATACAACCGCAGTTTGCCGGAAAAATCCTTTATACGATCTGATCTATTCAGAATCCGGAACGCAGGGGATCTATCAGGATTATTCAGGCAGTTTCCCTTTCCTGTTCACCGGGATAAATAAAAAAAGGGAGTCCGAAGCCATGGGTACACTCCGGAACCAACTTAAAGACGGCAAAGATATACCGCCCAGGCAATTTCATTCTGACTGGATGATCCTGATCGTCATTATCTCGGCAACCCTGTATGCCACCCTGAGCGCATTTTATGGAAGGTTGTTCAGGGAGGTAAAAAGGTTTCTTTTATTCCGGGGCATCGGCGATCCGATCATGCGTGATACGGGTACGTTATTCATCTGGAAATCAACTCTTTTAAACCTTATTTCATTTTTTAATATTGCACTTTTCAGCTTCTGCGCTGCCGAATATTACGATATTTTCCCTGACAGGATCCCAGGTTTTGTTATATGGCTCATCTGCTTCGCAATTATTGTTGCCGGTGTTACATCACGGCATATAATATCTTACCTGACAGGGAAAATGAGCAACGGGGAAGAAATTTTTGATGAGTACCTTTTAACATATTACCAGTCATACAGGTTCATGGGACTTGGTCTGTTTATTCTTACCATTTTGTTATCATATACCTCATTTCTGACTCCAAAATCGTTTCTGATTTCGGGTTTTATAATAGCCGGTTTCTTTTACCTGATGCGCGTTTTACGGCTCTTTTTAATATTTATGAAGCGTAATACTTCAATATTATATTTGATTTTGTACCTTTGTGCGCTGGAATTTCTCCCGGTATTGGTTTTATTAAAGTATTTAACGGGCCTGTTTTAGATAGTTGGAAGTTATCTGCAAGGTTTAACTTAAACTGTAAGGAGTTGAAAATTAGGAAGATTTTAGTGTCGCAGCCAGAACCGTTGAACCCGAAATCTCCATATTTCGATCTGGCAAAGAAATACAACTTAAAAATCGAATTCAAACCATTTGTTCAGGTTGAAGGAATCCCATCGAAAGATTTCAGGCACCAGAAAATCAATATCCTTGATTTTTCTGCCGTTATCTTTACAAGCAAGACAGGGATAGATCATTTTTTCAGAGTCTGCAACGAGCTCAGGGTTACGGTGCCTGATAACATGAAATATTTCTGTATCACAGAGAATGTTGCTTTTTACCTGCAGAAATATATAGTTTACAGGAAAAGGAAGATCTTTCACGGAAGGGCAAAATTTCAGGATCTTATTGACGTGATCGTCAAACACAAAGATGATAACTTCTTTGTTCCCCTGTCTGAACCACACAATGCCGAAATCCCTGATCTTCTGGACAAGAACAGCATAAAGTATACAATAGGTACCCTCTATAAAACCATCAGCACCGACTTTTCGAGCGTCAAGAATTTTGATTACGACATCCTCGTTTTTTACAGCCCTTCAGGCATCAAATCATTAAAAGAGAATTTCCCTGATTTTGTCCAGGGCGAAATCAAAATAGCGGCTTTCGGACCGACTACAGCGTGCGCTGTTGAACAGGAAGGCCTGAGGCTTGATATAAATGCCCCAAATCCCAAAGCTCCTTCAATGACAATGGCGCTGGATAATTTTCTCAAAGACCATAACAGGAACTCGAAGTAAAATCTTTTCATAATAATGATTTGCCTGAAGAATCTCTGAATTACCAGAGAATACTTTCAGGCAAAGGTTTGTTTATATGACTTCCAGGAAGGAAACATTCAGTAAAAGTGAAAGGCTTTGCAGCCGCAAGATAATAACCGGACTTATGGAAAACGGCAATGTTTTTTACATGCCCTTCTTTAAAGTCATCTGGTTAAAAAGCGATCTGGAATTGCCCTTCCCGGCCCAGGTTGCATTCAGTGTCCCGAAAAGGATTTTTCGCCATGCTGTTACAAGGAACCTCCTTAAACGGAGAATGAGAGAAGCTTACAGAAAAAATAAATATATACTATACGACTTTCTCGGCACTGAAAACGTCAGGATCGTATTTTTGCTGATTTTCAGGGATGTAAAGGTCCCGGATTATCTGACTATCGAAAAATCGATGCGGAAACTTATCGGGAAACTCATTAATGACGCCGGAAAGAATGAAAAATAATGTTAAAGTTGTTTTAATTAATCCGGTATCAAAGACTTTCAGAAATATTCTTGGTACTTTCGTCGTTCTTAATTTTAGTAAATTTTGTCTATGAAAAAGATACAAAAAGGCAGACTGGCTATTATTCTGTGTCTGCTGATCCTTGCAGGCATTAGTTCAGGTTTTTTTGCAATTCAGGAGTCACGTGATTTCAGGATCGCTAAAAATCTTGATATATTCTTTACTCTCTTCAGAGAACTCAACACCTTCTATGTTGACGAAATCGATCCTGATAAGGTAATTAAAAACAGCATAGATAATATGCTGAAAACCCTTGATCCATATACCGTTTATTATCCTGAATCCGATGCTGATGAATTTACATTCATGACCACAGGAAAATACGGAGGTATCGGTTCCCTTGTAAGGAACAGCGGCGATTACGTTGTAATAATTGAGGTTTATAAAGGATTTCCGGCTGACCGGGCAGGCATCAGGCCAGGCGATCTGGTCAAGAGAATTGATGGTGTCTCTATAAAGGGACTGACTACCGACAGGGTAAGTGAAAAACTTAAGGGTAATCCCGGTTCTGAGATTACAATCACCACCGAAAGAAACGGGAATGAATCTGACCATATAATGAAACGGGAAAGGATCATCATCCCACCCGTACCCTATTCAGGAATGCTTGATGATAAAACCGGTTATATACGCCTTACAAATTTTACCCAGAACTGTATAAGCGATGTGAAAGATGCCCTTCTCGAGCTTAAAACCAGGAATCCCGGGCAGATCATTCTCGATCTCAGAAGCAATCCGGGCGGATTGCTTACAGAAGCTGTTGAGGTTGTAAATTTGTTTGTCGGACCGGGAAATGAAGTAGTGTCGACAAAAGGTAAGGTAAAGCAGTTTGATGAAGATTTTAAAACAACAAAAACTGCAATCGATGAAAAGATCCCAATTGCCGTTCTGATAAACAGGGCATCAGCTTCAGCTGCAGAAATTGTTGCCGGAGCTATCCAGGATCTTGACAGAGGTGTAATTGTCGGACAGCGTTCTTACGGGAAAGGTCTTGTACAGGTTACCAGACCTCTGAGCTACAACACTCAGCTGAAGGTTACAACGGCAAAATATTACATCCCGTCCGGTAGATGTATCCAGGCGCTTGATTTCTTACACCCGAATGAGGATGGAAGTGTGGGAATCATTCCTGACTCGCTGATCTCGGAGTTTAAAACCAGGAACGGCCGGATAGTCAAAGATGGCGGAGGAATCACACCAGATGTTGAAGTGAATCCTGAACCCGTAGGCCAGATTGCCACAGAATTGTACTTCAGAAACTACATTTTTGATTTTGCGACCAGATATTACTGGTCGCATCCCGGCGTAACAGAACCCTCCCAGATTAAAATCACCGATAAGGATTTCAGCGACTTCCGCGATTACCTGCTTGAACGTAAGTTTAACTACAAAACAGTTACGGAAACGTCTCTCAATGAGCTTATTGCCAATGCAAAGAAAGAGAAGTACTACGACCTTCACAAGGATCTTTTCACAGAGCTTGAAAAGGATGTTACCCATAACCTCGACCATGATCTTACATTATTCAGGGATGAAATAACCGGGTTTCTTGAAGAAGAAATTGTCGGTCGTTTCTTCTATGAGGGTGGTGCAATTGCCTGGTCGGTGAAAAAAGATGAACAGGTAAATAAAGCTCTTGAAATCCTCAACAACAGGGACAGGTATAACTCGATCCTGAAAGGAAGGAGCGGTCCGGCGCTGATAACCAAAAAGGATGAAGCTGACAGTGTCGGTGCCGGTATGCTGAGGGAAAGGAATGATCAGGAATCTGTCTAGGCGTAATTATCCTGTTTCCATTCATGGGAGTTATCTTCAAAGATCTCTTTTTTCCAGACCGGAAGGCTCTTTTTAATCAGGTTAACCGTCTTTGTGCATGCTTCCATTGCCTGCTGACGATGACCGGCTGATACAAGTACAAACAGCGAGATCTCACCAGCCATCACAATACCTGCCGAGTGAATGATCCTGACCGATCTCACATCGTCAAACTCCGACCTTATTTCATTTATAATCTTTTCGGATTCTGCAGCTACCATTGATCCATACGCAGAATACTCAATAGCTTTTACCCTCCTTACTCCTGAAGGATCAGCCCTTACCTGACCGAGAAAAATGGAATGGGCACCCGAATCCTTCATCGTGCCAAGTTTTGACAGCTCGGTCGAAATAATATCCGGTGATACCGGTCCCTCTGTAAGAAAATCATTAACCATACATTGTCAATCAACCTCCCGTAAACGGGGGCATAAATGCAATCTCATCCCCGTCCTGCAGAACAGGTTCTTCATTTATTATCTCATTATTAACCGCGATCCTGTAATTGTAATGCACTATTTCCGGAAAATCATCCTCAACCCGCAGCCTCAGGTCACCGAACGATCTTACATCCGGATAATGTCTGGATCCGGTCATTGTGACCTCGGCAAGAACACCGAAAAAAAGGACTTGAATTTGCATAAAATCTCATTCTTAAATTACATTAACTCACCCCCTTCTCTGCTGTCGCAAAGAAGGGGGCCGGGGGGATGAGTAC
>CAZKMH010000149.1:0-8217 GCA_964553395.1 uncultured Rikenellaceae bacterium
TATTTTAAGGAATGCCTTGAAAAAGACCGCTGGTACCTGCCTGCGCTTACAGCTCTTGCTGATATAGATATCAGAAACTTAAATTATGATGAAGCTGAAAAGAAACTGCTTGAGGTAATCCGGTTTAACACTTATGACGCGGATGCAAATTACCTCTATGGTGTCATCCTGACACAGAAAAAGGAATATAATAAAGCACGTGATGCATTTGGTGTAACTCTCCGGTCGGCTCAGTACAAATCTGCTTCAAGGAACCGGCTTGCCCTTATTGCGTTAAAGGAAAACCGACTTGACGAAGCCTGGGGGTATGCTTCTGATGCAGGATTATTCAACGGGATGGATAAAAATATATGTCGCACACAGACTGTTATTGCCCGCCTGAGGGATGACAAAGACAATCATGGAACGATGTTGCAGCGAATGCTGGAACTTGATCCGCTCAATCATTTTGCAGCTTTTGAAAAATACTATTCAAAGCCTGATCCCGCGTCAATGGAAGTATTTAAGTCAGGAATAACCGGTGAGCTTGATTATGAAACATATATTGAACTGGCATTATGGTATATCAATGCTGGACTTGAGGAGGATGCTTATGCCGTTATGGAACTGTGTCCGGCAAACCCTGTCGCAGATTATTTAGCTGCATATCTGGCTGATCTGAAAAAGGAAGCTTCAAAATGTGACTTTTATTTGCAGAGAGCTCTTAAAGCAGATGATAAATTTGTTTTCCCATACAGGGAAGAATATGTTGAAATACTTTCATGGGCTGACAGGAAAGCACCATTCTGGAAAACCAAATACTATTCTGCTCTCCTGTACTGGAGCCGGCAGGATACAGAGACTGCTGCCAATTATTTTAATCAGTGCGGTGAAACGCCGGATAGTTATAGTTTTTACCTTACAAGAGGAACATTCAGGCAACGGACAGGAGCCGATGCTGAACCCGATTTCCTTAAAGCTCTGGCACTGGAAGGAAATAACTGGAGACCATACCACACTCTCCATACTTTCTATATTTCAAAGAATATGTATAGCAATGCTCTGAATATCACAGAGAAAGCAATGAAAGTTGCGGGTGACTCATATATTATTAAATTCGATCATGCCATGTCGTTGTTTTATAACGGAAGTTATGATGAAAGTGTCAGGATACTTGAAAGGACGGAAATTCTGCCTCATGAAGGTGCAGGTTCAGGAAGAACAGTGTGGAAGAGTTCAAATTTGCTTAATGCTCTGAAATACTATTCTGAAAATAAAAATAAAAAAGCATTGGTGTATGCCGGCAATGCATATAAATGGCCTGAAAACCTTGGAGTTGGCCGGCCTTTTAAAGTTGATGAAAGAGCAGAGGATTTTATCAGCTATATGATAAGGGAAAAGATGGGCGACAAAAAGGGATCGGCTGAATTGCTAAGTAAGGTCGCTGATTATAATGGTGGTAAACCTGCCGGGAGTAATTCTTTAAATTATTTGACTGTGATAGCCCTGAAAAAACTTGGCCGTTCGGCAGAATCCACACAGTATTTTGACCAGTGGGTTGGTCTTGCCAGAAATAATAAGATAGTTGAATGGGCCAGGCTCATGAATCAGGATAAAAAAGCTGAAGCTGCCGGGATCATAAAATCCGTTATGGATGACGGATCAGGGACTCCCTGGAATCCCCGTGCAACGGATGCAGATTTCCGGCTGGTCAACGAAATTGCGCAGGTGGTTACATTAAAATAGATTCTTAGGGACGTTAAATGCAACGCCTCATAGGGATTCATTTTTTCCCAGTCGTTTATAGTCGTTTGTAAACGGTTTTGTGTATCTTTATCAAAACATTAGTGCTGTGGAAAAAAAATGTCTCGATTGCGGCGACACTATTCGTGGCCGCACCGATAAAAAATTCTGTTCAGACCAATGCAGGAATAACTACAACAACCGGCTCAACCGTGATTCCAACAATTTTGTCCGTAATGTCCATGGATTGCTCCGTAAGAACAGAAGAATTCTGGCCGACCTTTATAATGACGGGAAATTGCGGATCCATAAGGATGCGCTTTTCGCCCTCGGGTATAACTTCAGCTTTTTCACCCATATCATTGAAACATCAGATGGTGCAAAATGCCACTATTGTTTCGAATATGGTTACAGGGAATCGGGAGACGATTTTATTGAATTAAAGCAGAACAGTCAGTATCTCAGTTATCAATAAAGGGAAAATATCTCTTTATGTTTTCTTTGTTGAGACGTGTCCCATAACCGGAGTCCTGGAATGCCTCGCAGTAACCGATCTTTGATCCTTTCTCCTTTCCGTATGTTTCGATAAGCTTTTCCCTGAAGGATTCAGCATTTGACCTGCCTTTCCAGGATTTGCCGAGCCAGGCCCTTCTCTCAGGGTCAGTAGCCGGAACCTCAGCCAGTCCGCCCCTGTTGAATGGCAGCCATTCATACATCTGCGATGTATGCTGATGGTACATGTCAATTTTCTTCTCTATCACATCATCAATATTAACAACCACATCAGCTTTAAAAGGCTCCGGATGAACGAAACCATCACTCATAAAGAGGAAAACAGGATTTTTTTCCAGATGTGGCACCTTTGGCAGAATAGAGGGGACAGTGACCATATAGGCAGCATCCAGGACCAGGACTCCTGTATACCTGTGATCGGGATGATAATCATAAGGCCGTGGAAAGATCACTATATCAGCCTTTTGCTCCCTGATGAGCTTTATCACCTGCAACCTGTTCTTATATGTTGGCATCAACTGTCCGTCGTGGTTGTCGAGAGTGATGTAACGGACTCCGATAACTTCACCCGCCTTCCTGGCTTCTTCTCTTCTTATTTTTGCGAGCTTGCCGGCTTTTATCGTTTGATGTCCGGCGTCTCCGTTGGTTAATGAGACCATAAGAACATCATGACCAAGCTGTACCCATTTGTATGCCGTGCCACCGACTTTATCAGGATCATCCGGGTGAGCCCCGATAACGATGATGTGAAGCTTTTCATTCTGATTTGTTTGCGCCTGAAGTGCCGGAAAAAAAGCCGCCAGGACACAGATCTGAAACAATGATATTAGTACTTTCATAAATGACAGGTTTTAATGCTCCAAATTATAAAATTCTACCAATTGCTGTTGGCCAGCTCCCATATATTTACAAAACTGATGCGGATTATTTTTTCCATTATTTCCCAGTCCAGGGTTCCGGCCTCATCATAGGGAGTATGATACTCTTCACGGTGACCCGGCTTAAATTTCATTACCGGTACTCCGGCTTCTACAAATGAACGATGGTCGCTACCTCCCGGGGGATTATCAGATGGATTGTAGTCAACTATCAGGTCAATTCCGTATTTCTTAAGATTTCTTTCCGTAAGATCTTTGAAATGAGCCTGTGAGCTGGTATATGTCATTTCAACTCCTTTTTTATTTTGGTCGGAAATGTACCTTGAGATCATGTCAAAATTGACATTAAGCCGGAGGTTTTTCTTCGGATAGGTCAGGTTTCGTACATAGTGGCGCGACCCCAGGAGTCCTTTTTCCTCAGCCGACCACAATGCAATTATGATCGTCTTTTCAGGTTTTTCGCCTGTTGCAGTAATAGCTTTTGCAAGGGTTAGTACCCCTACGGTTCCGGAAGCGTTATCATCAGCCCCATTCCAGATATATCCGTTTCTGATGCCCACATGGTCATAATGGGCTCCGATGACAATTTTCTGATCAGATTTAATTCCTTCAATAACGCCAATGATATTTCTGACGGCAACCTGGGTGGTGGTTGCTTCCGATTTAAACCGAACTGACTTGCCGGATAATGAGGGAATTACAACTGACTGATCTGAATCGGCTGTTTTAAGAAAATCATCAATTTTTATTCCGGAGCCTTTCAGGATTTCGTTTGCAGCCTTCACTGATATTGTTATCCGAAGCATTTCATCAGGAAATGTTTTTCCCGGAAGGGAATACCGTGCCGGGGATCTGGCAGTTTCCCGTATTCTTTCAGCCGGAGATTGATTCATAAACTCCCTTACGGCAGGTTTGCCCACTACTGATTCCACCGGATCGAATTCAAGTATGCCTGCTGCTCCCATTTCCTTTGCGTACTTCTCTGCTGCTGCAGCCGAGGTATTTATTTCCGAGGGATTGAGGCGCTTTTCTGCGAATGCGGGGTATCCAGAAATCTTCAGAATAAATTTCCCCTTTATATCAAGCCTGCTGAAATCGTTATATTTTATTTTTTCATTCATAAATCCGTAACCCGCAAAAACCACCGGTGCTTCTACCTGAAGGGACCTTAGTTGCGGACGTATAGTGAAATCAACATTATTTGCGAAAGTTGTTGTCTCTACCTCATTGCCGGACCGGGAAATTAATTCAAGCGATTGTTCTTCTCCCGGGACCGTTTTCAGAAGGACAAAGTTCTGAAAAAATGATCTTCCTTCCTCCGGGAGGGTGTTGCGAATTGCCGTTCCGGTAAGATTATCACCTGCCGGTTTTACCCCGTACAGATGAAGCATGCTCGCAATGTAATCTGCTGCCAGGTATTCTCCCCGTTCCCCTGCTTCCCTGCCCTCAGTCCAGTCGGATGCAAGGAATCCAAGCTGAGCTTTTATAACATCCTTTGTAATTGCTTCGAGTCCCTTTTCTACCGGCGTTACCTGTCCGTAAAGACCAGGAAAAATGAAACAGGTTAATATTGAGAAACAATATCTTATCTTATTCATCGAAGCCAAATTTCCACTAAGGTAATAATTTTGATTAGTTTGATATCTTAGCTCATTGAGTATAAATATTAAAATTCTGATATCATGAGAATCAACATAAGGCTGATTATTCCCCTCTTTTAACACCGGAAACAAAGAAATATCAGGGTTAACTGCAACCTTTTGCCTTGTTTGGCCGTTATATAACATAATCTTAAACAAAAGTCTCAATTAACAAACGGATCTTAGAAACTTAAAAAGTTAAATTATGAAAAAATTACTTGTATTTGTATTAGCGGTATTTATAACACTGCCGGCTATCTCTCAGCTGAACTTAGGATTAAAATTAGGGGCAACCACAGCAACAGTTCCGACATATGATATTACAACCGGGACAAATAATATTGAAGCCCTTAAAGATGCAGCCTGGGGATTTCAGGGAGGAGCCTTTTTGCGTGTTGGCATCGGTCCAATTTTTGTTCAACCCGAAGTTGTTTTTGCATCTAATTCTTATGAATATAACGTTACAACGGTTTCGGGTACAGATGTGCTGAAACAGAATTACAACAGACTTGAAGTACCGGTTCTTGCTGGGATTAAACTGGGTCCTCTTCGTGTTAATGCCGGTCCGTCAGCAACTATTCGGATCGGATCACCGAAAGCTCTCATTGACGATCCCAATTTCGAAGAAATGTACAGGGGTGCTACCTTCGGATATACAGCAGGCCTTGGTGTGGATCTTTTCAAAAAGCTCACCTTTGATGCAAGATATAATGGGAGCCTGAGCGAAAAATTTGGTGATTCTGTAACTATTGGAAGCCAAACATTTCACCTGGATAGCCGTCAGCCATCATTTACCCTGAGTGTCGGACTGATGTTCTGAAAAGGCTAAGAGATTAAAGGAGGGTCGTGCAGTGCATGACCCTTTTTTATCTATTTGGATAACAGCATTCTGGCTGCTACAACCAATAGCAGAATTCCGAAAATCTTCTTCAGGACAGGTTGTGGCAGGGTAAGGGCAAGCTTAGAGCCGAAATATGATCCGATTATAAAAGCCGCAGCAAGGATAAGAGCAAATTTGATATTAACCTGCCCGACTTTCCAGTAATTGAAAGCTGCAAGTATGCCTATTGGAGGAAGCATCACAGCAAGGCTTGTTCCCTGTGCCATATGCTGGCTTAAACCCATCATGTATACAAGTGCAGGAATCATAATTAATGCACCACCAATTCCGAGCATCCCGGCCATGATACCTGTGACTATTCCGATTGCCAGCAATAAAAGCAACATTGTAACGGACATATTATCTGATGTTAATTATTTAACAATAAATATTTCCGGTAAAAATATTAATAAATATCCTAATAACAGAATTAGCAGGTTTGCGGTATGCGGCAACCGGCAACCGGCTGATTGACGCCGCACGCCGCAGGCCGCACACCGCACACCGCACACCGCACGCCGGTTTATTGTATAAATAAACATAATATATAAATTTGTACTACCGTTGAAATAGAATGAAAGCCAAAATACTCCTGTCTCTGTCATTATTTTCCGGTCTGATCCTGATTCTCTGTATCATATTGTTATACAACCTGGTATACGGGAAAAACATCAAAACAGACGGAAAGGAAATTACATTATTTATTCCTGATGAATCGTCTTATGACCAGGCAATGGACTCTGTCAACGCCCACTTTCAGATCAGGCATCCGAAAGCTTTCAGATGGATGGCGGAGAAAAAAAAATACCCTATTCTCGTAAAACCTGGTCGGTTTATCTTTACAAAGAATATGAGCTATCCGGAATTGATAAACATTCTGAGATCAGGCAGACAAGATCCGGTGAATGTTACCTTCAATAACATACGAACATTAAATGACCTTGCTGCAAAGGTAGGCGGACAGATTAATACGGACTCGACCCGGTTAATGGATTTCCTTTCGAATCCGGAAAACTATTCAAAAGATGGGTTTACCAGTGAGACTGTGATCTCGGTATTCATTCCCAATTCATATCAACTTTTCTGGAATACAACACCCCGGCGATTTTATGAAAGAATGCTTAAAGAATACAAAAAATTCTGGACAAACGAAAGAGTGGCAAAAGCAAAAGAAAAAAATCTAAATCCGGTTGAAGTTTCCATACTTGCATCAATAATCGACGATGAGGTGGCTAAACCTGATGAAAAGCCCAGAATTGCAGGCGTTTACCTTAACAGGCTGCAAAGAGGCATCCCTTTACAGGCATGTCCTACAATAAAATTTGCGTTGAACGACTTTACCATCACAAGGGTACTGAAAAAACATCTGGTTATAGATTCTCCGTACAACACATATAAGCATAACGGTTTTCCTCCCGGACCGATCGGATGCCCGACAATCGAAGGCATCGATGCAGTGCTGAATGCCGAGAAGCATGATTACCTTTATTTTGCTGCGAAAGCCGACTTCTCAGGTTATCATAACTTCTCCCGTACCCTTACGGAACATAACAGGTATGCAGCAATATATCAAAGAGAGCTCAATAAAAGGAGAATTTTCAGATAGTCCCCACAATTTCAACCTCCCGCTCCAGTAGCACCCCGAATCGTTTCGCAACCGATTCCCTGATCATTTCTGAGAGACCATAGATCTCTTTTCCGGTGGCGGTTCCATGGTTTACAAGGACCAGCGCCTGCCTGTCATGCACCCCGGCATCGCCGAGTCTCTTTCCTTTCCATCCGCACTGTTCAATCAGCCAGCCTGCAGCCAGCTTTATGCCGCCTGCAGGATCCATAAAATATGGTATTTGCGGATACTCGTTTTTAACAGCTTCGGCAAATGAAACATCCACAACAGGATTCCTGAAAAAGCTGCCTGCATTCCCAATTTGTTCAGGATCAGGCAATTTACTTCTCCGAATATTTATTACCGCCTGCCTGACATTCCGGAGATCGGTTTTTCCGAGTTTTTCAACCTCGGTTTTGAGTGAGCCATAATTCAGGTTAAGCAACGGATTCAGATTAAGTTTTAAATAAATCCTGGTAACAAGGCATTTCCCTTTCTCACTGTTCTTAAATATACTGTTCCTGTAGCTGAAATCGCACTCCTGATTGCTGAATTCCCTCACACTGCCGTCAATGCATGAGACTGTTTTAACTTTAATAAGTGTATCCCTGATTTCAACACCATAGGCTCCAATATTCTGGACCGGAGCAGCACCAACCCGGCCGGGAATCAGAGAGAGATTTTCCAATCCGCCGTAACCTTTTTCCACCGTCCACTCCACAAACCTGTCCCAGTTAATTCCAGCCCCTGCAGAGATTATTACATTCTCAGAATCTGCTTCTTCAACTTTTATTTCCCCTATATCCGTAAGGAATATTGTTCCATTAAAATCTTCAGTGAATAACAGATTACTGCCCTCACCTATGATAAAAAATGGGTTATGATGTTTCTCATTCCTGAATAATGACACAGCTTCTTCCTCCGTATAAATTGTTATCAGACAGTCAGCCTTATAATCAAGTCCGAAAGTATTATAAG
>CAZKMH010000150.1:0-8207 GCA_964553395.1 uncultured Rikenellaceae bacterium
AAATCAAAACTTAAAAAGAAAAACAGAAACTATTATATAATGGCCACTTATATGAATATTGCAAAGAGGTATAAACCAAAAACAGCATATAAAGGAGAAATTTTGCTTTTCAGGTCAAAACAAAATAAGTCTGTTCATAAATATCTGGGCTGGGATAGTTTATCAGATAATATCAAAATGTTGTTAATTGAAGGTAATCACCAGACTATTTATGAGACCGTTGAAAGTTATAATATGCTTAGTAAAAATATCGGTGAATGGTTGCAGGTAGCAAATGATAACTTAAAACACTGAATTAAATGCTTTCATCAAATCATTCCACGGAAGGGAACTGCTGATAGAAAATTGGACTGATCAACCCGGATATGCTTTTTAAAGTTTATTGCCAGAATATTGAAAATACAAGTTATCATGTGAAATCCGGTAAACTGGTCGTGTATCACGGGTTAACTGAAAGTTTTGTAAATAAGCTGCCATTTTTTTATGATTATTTATCGGACCATGAAAAATCCAGAGCTGAGTGCTTTAAACATGAATCTGACTATAATTGCTATGTTTCGGTGCATGCTCTCTTACGTATTGAACTTTCAAAGCTTTTGGGAATAAAAGCAAAATCAATAAAAATAGGGGTATCTGAATATGGTAAACCATTCATACCAGGGATTGATTTGCCATTCAGTTTATCGAGGACAAGGAATCTATTCGCATTTGTAGTTGGTCGCAGCAATCAATTTCTTGGCATTGATATTGAGCAAATAAAACCTGAGATTGATTTCGTAAATATTTCCCGTAATTACTTCAGTATAAAAGAGCACCAATTAATGCTTTCTTATCGTAATATAGCTGATCAGAAACGTACTTTTTTTGAAATATGGACACGGAAAGAAGCGCTTCTTAAAGCAATCGGGGTTGGAATGAATACCGAGCTTAGTAAAGTTCAGGTACTGGAGGGAGGAAATATACTGAACCTTCCGGGGATACAGATTATTAACCATGTATTTAAGATAGCGACCGTAAGGAAGAAAGAGGCATTAATCAGTATTGCCTCATCAACTGACTTTATTCCGGAATTTAAAAATTTATCATTCGTACTTTCCTGAGAAAGATACCCCATGCCGGTTTAGTAAACATGAGTTACCTTAAGTCAAAGTTTACTGATATTTTAGGTTTAATTACCAAAGGCCATGAGCGAAGTATTAAAGCCAAGAAAAATATCCTGGCGTCGTTTATTATCAAAGGTTTAAGTATTGCGATAAGCTTAGTTTTGGTACCATTAACCATCAATTATGTCAATCCATCCCGTTATGGCATCTGGCTTACACTGAGTTCTATGGTCAGCTGGTTTAGTTTTTTTGATATAGGTTTTGGCAATGGGTTACGAAACAGATTTGCCGAAGCACTGGCCAAGGGCCAGGATGAACTGGCAAGGATCTACGTAAGTACCACATATGCAATACTTAGTATTATTATAGGTATAGTATTAATCCTTTTTCTCATAATTAACCGCTACCTGGATTGGTCAAAGATATTAAATACCACCCCGGAGATGGCCGGTGAGCTGAGTATTTTAGCAGGAATTGTATTTGTATTCTTTTGTCTGAGGTTTATCTTTCAATTACTGGCCACAGTTTTGACTGCCAATCAGGAACCTGCAAAAGCTTCATTTTTTGATTTTTTGGGAAGTTTCTTCTCCTTAATTATAATATTTATTCTGACGAAAACAACTTCCGGAAATTTAATTTACCTGGGAACTGCATTAAGCTTTGCACCGGTATTTGTTCTCGTTTTTTTCAGTATATGGTTTTATTCACGTGATTATAAAAGATATGCCCCTTCATTCAAATATGTAAAATTAGGTTTTGCACGGAACCTGATGAGTCTTGGCATAAAATTTTTTATAATTCAAATTGCTGCCCTGGTTCTGTTTAACACAAATAATATTATAATAACCCAATTGCTTGGCCCGGAAGAAGTAACCACTTTTAATGTTTCATTTAAACTTTTTTCAGTTGTTACAATGATTTTTTTCATTATAGCCACACCTCTCTGGAGCGCTTTTACAGATGCTTATGTTAAAAGTGATTTTGAATGGATAAAAAGTGTATTATCAAAAATGAGAAAAATATGGTACTTACTGATTATATTTTCCATTATGATATTATCGGCTTCACCATTAATTTATAAATTATGGGTCGGAGATTCAGTTAAAGTTCCTTTTGCACTTTCCGTGGCCATGTGCATTTATGGAATTGTATATATCTGGCAAACTATTCATGTTTTTCTTTTGAATGGAATAGGTAAAATCAAATTGCAGCTTTACCTGGTTATTTTTACCGGGTTAATTAATATTCCGCTTGCAATATTTCTTGGGAAAAAAATCGGACTGGTAGGCATTTCTCTTACGAGTATTTTGCTGTTTATTTTTATGGGAATATTTTTCTCAATTCAAACTCAGAAAATTTTAAATAAAACCGCTGTTAACATCTGGAACAAATGACCATAATCATGTACTTAAGAAATTTATTTTACAACATTTACCGATTTTTAAAAATAGCTGCTAAATCAAAAGATATTTATTGGATTTACCTGGTAAGCAACATTAAAAACTGTAATATAGATGCTCAGGCAAAAGTATATAATAATCACATTTTGAATAATGTTACAATTGGGAAGGGGACTTATGTGGCATCCAATGCCGATATTTCAAATACCTCTATCGGCAGGTTTTGTTCAATTGGACCTAATTTTATTTGCGGATGGGGCTTCCATCCGATTAATGGGATATCAACTTCACCTGCATTCTATTCTACAAGAAAACAGACAGGATTTACTTTTAGTTCATATGACAAGTGTGAGGAAAGAAAACTTATTACAATAGGCAATGATGTTTTTATAGGTATGAACGTAACGGTACTGGATGGTGTAAATATTGGTGACGGTGCAGTTATAGGAGCAGGTGCAGTAGTAAGCAAAAATATTCCGCCTTACGCGGTTGCTGTCGGTTGCCCCATTCAGATAATAAAATATCGTTTTTCAAAAGAAATAATCGATTCTTTAGTTGAAAGAAGGTGGTGGGATCAGGATGATGATGTACTGAAAGAGATTGAAAAAAACATTTTTGATGTAGATAAATTCCTTGCCATTATGAAAGAGCATAACTATTAAGGATTAATAATAACATTGAAAAGCTATCATCACCATATTATATACCGATGACTGATAATATCTCAGAAATTCCGCTTCAAAATATTATGTCAGATAATACTGAAATTGTATTGGATACTGGTATTGACAAAGCATCAGGTAAAGCGCTTAATATTTTCTGGGCAGGCTTTGTTATTTATTCAGCCAGTTTTGCCCTTTCCACGACAACTACTGTCAGCTATATTTTTTGTCAGATATTTCAGATTTTTGGACTTTTTTTATTAGTTCCTGCCTCAATAAAGCTTATCCGATGGAAATTTGACAATAACTATCTGAAGATTGTATATGTCATTTATTGCTGCTGGTTATTGAGTGTGATCATCAGAGGATTTATTTTTAATTACAGCAGCCTGAAATTTATGCTTTTCGATGCAGAATTTGGTCTTTTCCGATATTTCGTACCATTGGTTTTATTATTTCCTAAAGATCTTCTTTATTATAGAAAACTATTTAATGTTATTGTCATTTTAGGGCTGGTTTTTTTATTTTATGATATTATATTTCGTGGCAACCTGCTGGACTTAAACTATACCAATAACAATACTAAATTTACATTCGAATATTTTGCGAAAATCTTAAGTATACCTGCAGGATTTTTAATGCTTACATATACTTATCATCCCACCCGAAGGAAATTATTTGCATTGTTTGTAATTGCGGTGAGTGTCGGATTTGCATTATTCAGGGCACGCAGAGCCCTGCTATTTATGACTGTCGTCCCCCTGGTTTTCTCATATTTGCTATTTCTGTATGAAGGCAAGAGAAAGTTCCTGATAATAATTTTTTCAATTTTCATAGGTGCTTTCTTACTTTCTTATGGGGTGAAAGTATATAATGAAAACAGGAGCGGGATGTTTGCTCTTATTACAGAGAGAATATATGAAAACACAAGATCCGCTGTAGAGACTAATTTTTATCAGGATATGACTACCAGGGATTGGATCATTGGAAAAGGGATCAATGGAGAGTACTATAGCCCCGGCATAGATATAGGTAATACCACAGGTTATCGCGGAATGATAGAAACTGATTATTTAAATATCATTCTGAAAGGAGGAATTGTAAGCCTTGTGTTACTGTTTCTGATAGCCATTCCAGCTATTGTAAAAGGACTGTTTTATTCAAAAAACCTTCTGGCAAAAGCTGCGGCATTCTGGATCTTAATCTGGTTAATGGAATTATATCCGGCCAATGTAAATTCCTTTTCATTAAATCATTTGTTGGTTTGGATATCAATTGGGATCTGCTATTCAAAAGAAATAAGAGACCACCCGGAGAGTTATATTTCACAGGTATTATCAGGAGAATATCCGGCGTCAGATATTAAATAATAGTCTTTTTATTCCTGATCAGGATATTATTAGTGACACTTTTCTTTACAAAACATAATGACGTTACCTAAAGTTTTGATTATCGGACAACCTTTTAACAATGATACAGGTGGCGGAATTACATTATCCAACCTTTTTGGTGGTTGGGACAGAGAGAAATTAGCTGTAACGTGTTCTGCTTATTTGCTTAAAGATAACATTGATACAGAAGTATGTAATACCTATTATCAGCTTGGACATAAAGAATACAGATGGAGATTCCCTTTTAATTACCTTCAACGGAGATATTCCTCAGGGCCTGTTAAATTCGATGAAAAAAGAATCCAGAATCTTACAGTTGTCAAGTCTGAACTCCGGGTAAAAATGATAATGAATTACCTTTTCCCGTTACTGGAATATTCAGGACTGTTTCATTACATAATAAAAACCGAATTGTCAGAAGATATCCGTAAATGGTTAAAAGGTTTCAATCCCGATGTTATTTATGCTCAAACCGCAACCAGGGATGGTATTCTGTTTTGCCTTGCGGTTCATTCTTACATGAATAAACCATTAATTTTTCACATGATGGACGACTGGCCGTCTACAATCAGCAATAAGGGGCTTTTTAGAAAGTACTGGCAAAAAAAGATCGATCGGGAATTCAGAAAGTTACTTGACAAGGCTGACATTTTAATGAGTATCAGCGACGAAATGGCCCTTGAATATAAGATCAGGTACAATAAAGACTTTATTACATTTCATAACGCAATAGATATCGGATTCTGGAAAAAATACCAGAGAACCAGCTATGAAATAAACGGTAGTCCGACTATATTGTACGCAGGCAGAATTGGTTTAGGTATTGAAACATCATTAGAATTAATTGCAAAGGCAATAGAGAGAGTGAACGATGAATTAAAAATATCGGTTAAATTCATATTACAAACTCAGGATAAACCGTTATGGATCAACAATTATAAAAGTGTCGTACATAATAATTTTGTTTCCTATAATGATTTGCCAAAAATATTTTCAGAAGCCGATTTCCTTCTTTTGCCATATGATTTCTCCAGGGAATCAATTAAATACATAAGATACTCAATGCCTACTAAAGCTCCTGAGTACATGGTTAGCGGAACGCCCATAATTATTTTCGCTCCTGAGGTAGCCGCAACCGTAAAATATGCAAAGAAATATAATTGGGCTAAATTAATTACAGAAAATAATATCACTGAGATATCAGGTGCTGTTAAACAATTAATTGAAGATAAAGAACAGAGAGAGCAGATAGCAAAAAATGCAATAAATATTGCAGAGAAAAATCATAACTCAATTGATGTTAAAAATCAATTTAAGAAAGTTATATGTGCATTAGCAGCCGGCTCATAATGTCATTTCAGTTTCCACAGGACACTAAGTCTGTTTTAATAATCAGTTGAACTGATACCATGTACAATGTTGTTATCGGTATTCCCTCCTTCAGGCGACCCTTAATGTTGAAAAAGTTAATTTTTAGTATTATAGGGTGCAATATTGACAGGTCATTAATAAAAGAAGTTTTTATTCTGGTTGTTGATAATGATATTGAAAAAACTGCCGAAATAACAGTAAAAGAACTTACAGATGAATTTAATGGTATTCACAGGTTTTACTATCACAATTATCCGGTTAAAGGTCTGTCAAATGTCAGGAATGAAATATTCACCAAAGCTTTGGAATTTAATCCTGATTATATAGCTTGCATTGACGATGATGAGTACGTTACTTCTGACTGGCTGAATCAATTGCTTTTAACCATAACCAAAAGCAGGGCTGAAATTGTTCTTGGTCCGGTAATACCTGAATTTGAAGGTAAAGTTTCACCTTATATTGCTTATTGGTTTAAATATCAAAAACTTGAAAATTTTCAAAAGGTTCATTTCTTCTGGACAGGAAACTTTGTTATTTCTGCAGGTTTTTTTTTAAAACACAAAATAGAATTCGATAATAGATTTAATATTACCGGTTCTGAGGATTCCTATTTTGGCGTTAAAGCTTTAAAATCAGGAGCTGATATCTGCTGGGCAAATAAGGCTGTGGCATATGAGACTATACCGCAAAAAAGAGCAAACCTGAAATGGTTAATCAGAAGGAATTTTAATAATGCCATAACCTTTACCTATATTTTGAAATTAGAGAAACTCTATTTCAGGTTACTGAAAAAAATGGTAATCAGTTTTGTATATTCAGTAACCGGAGTTATGGCGTTAGTTTTTATTCCCTTCCCATTCAGATGGAAATATTGGGGCATACTTAAAATATCGGAAAGCGTTGGTGGATTTGCAGGATTATTCAGTTTCCAGTTCCATGAATATGCAAAGGACAGGTGATAATTCACCCGGATATTAAATAGAATAAAAAAGCAGTTATAAGTTCAGTATTATGTGCGGTATAAACGGATTCATTTCGTTGGATAATTCATTTGATAATAAAAATCAGGAGGATATCAGATCAAAAATAAGTCTGATGAATGATCTGATTGCTCACAGAGGCCCCGATTCAGACGGCATCTATACAAAAAATCCAATTTGCTTCGGATTCAGGAGATTAAGTATTATTGATCTTACTGATGATGCAAACCAACCCATGCTGAGCAGCGATGGGGAAATTGTAATTGTTTTTAATGGTGAGATTTATAATTATATCGAAATCAGGCAGGAATTAATCAATAAAGGATACATTTTTAAAACTCATTCTGATACAGAAGTAATAATAAACAGTTATATTGAATATGGCAGCAAGTGTGTTGAAAGATTCAACGGGATGTGGGCATTTGCAATTTATGATTTCCGGAAAAGCATTTTGTTTTGTTCCAGGGATCGTTTCGGTGTGAAACCGTTTTACTATTATTCAGACAAAGAATCTTTATACTTCTCCAGTGAATTAAAATCGCTTCATAAGATTTGCGATTTAAAAAAAGCAAACCATAGCAAAGTATATGAATATCTGGCTTATGGTTACAGAATAAATGATGGTGAAACATATTTTGAAAATTGTCTTGAATTATTACCAGGAACAAATTTATTTTATGAAAATAATCGGATCAGTTATCAAAAGTATTGGGAATTAGGTATAAACACCTTCAACCATGATGCTTCCTTAACCTTTCATGAAGAATATTCCCAATTATTTGAAAGTGCAGTCAGATTCCGATATAGAAGCGATGTCCCGGTAGGCATATTGCTGAGTGGTGGTTTTGACTCTTCAGCCATTGCAAAAGTGACGGACAATCTGATAGAGAATGGGGAATTAGAACAAAATGAAATTCACGCATTTATTGCATCTTTCCCGGATTTCAAGGATGATGAAACAGGCATAGCCAGAGAATTCATTAAAACCTGTAAGCATATAAAATTACATGAAATGGTTATTAACTCAAAGGCTATTGCTGATGATTTTGAAAAAACTATTTATGGGTTAGATCATCCCGTTAGTTCATTCGCAACCATTGCTCATAACAATATAATGAAAAAATGTAATGAGCGTGGAATTAAAGTGGTATTAAACGGACAGGGAAGCGATGAAGCTTACGCAGGGTATATAAGGTATATATCCGGTATTCATTTACTTGATCAGTTATTGTCACGTGACGGAAATTTTTTCAATGAAATTCATCATTTGAATTCCAAAAATACATATTCGAATTCTTTC
>CAZKMH010000151.1:0-8177 GCA_964553395.1 uncultured Rikenellaceae bacterium
GGTTTTCATCAGTACAGCAATAAGGAACGGTACAAGCAGTCCGATACCTGTATCTGCCAGTATCTTTCCTGCCTCCTCCCCGATCCCTGTTGACTTGATGACCATTCCGAACATTCCGCCTGCTGCTGTGACAATCAGGATCGGACCGGCTTTTTCGATTGCCTCGGTGAAAACCGAGTTCATGAAATCAATATCCTTCTTTCTGAGTAGTAATAATGCAAGTCCTACTCCGATCGCTAACGCAAAGACCGGTTCACCGGGAATCCGGAATATCTTAAAGATAAGGCTAATACCCTCTTTATCAAAAAGATTAATCAGTGACTTGATTGTAATAAGAAGCAGTGGGATAACGATCGGAAGGAATGACATAAAAGCTGATGGAAGCCGGTCATGCCGGGTATTCTGTTCTGCCGAAATTTCCGCAGCCGGCAGGTAGTTCCTGTTTTTTATCATCAGTTTGCTCCAGAACCATGCTGCCAGTGCTCCGGGAACTGCAAAAAATATCCCGACAATTATAAGATTTCCGACATTGACATTCATAATCCCGGCAGCAGCCAGGGCTCCGGGATGAGGCGGAATAAGACAATGCACCGAATAAAGCGAGGTAGCAAGAACAGTCGCCATGAATGGCATGGCGATCCCGGATTTTGCGCTGAACGATTTTGCCAGTCCGCTCAGAATAATATATCCCGAATCGCAGAAAATGGGAAGACCGGTGATGAATCCTGTGATACCCAAAGCCTGGGCACTTCTTTTTTCGCCGGTCTTTGATAAAATATAATTAGCAATGCTTATGGTAGCCCCTGTCCTGTCGAGGGTAATCCCTATCATTGCACCGAAGATTATCAGAAAGCCAATTGAGGCCATAGTATTCCCGAAACCTTCTTTTATTGTACTGACAACCGTTTCGGGAGGCAAGGTTGTAAGGGCAAGAAATGCGGAAACAAGAAAGAGAGCAATAAATGCTTTCAGCTTAAGGGTGGATGTGAGAATGATTATAGCAATGATGCTTATTGCAACAAGTATTGAGATAGTAACAAGACTCATAGGCTATTACTGAAATGTCTTGAAAGTTAATAATATTATTTAAAAACCGAGATGAATTTCATTAATCGATTTTACAGCCCTGTCGGAAAAGAAATCACAGGCAGCGAACATCCTGAATAAACCACCATCCTCGCCGGGCTTACTTTCGATCAGAAGAAATTCCTGCTGATCATTTCTGTTGAAAAGTTCAGAATACGATAATGCACACCTGTACCCATCAACACCTGCAATGCACATGATCCCACTTTTAATATTCTCCCTGGTCAGGGGATAATATTTCAGTAATATTTCTTTCAGCATTGGTCCCGTAAAGGGCATTGTTGTATGGATCCCTCTTCCTCTGCCGTAAAAGATCGCACTAAATGTCTCATCTTTAATTACCTCAGGTACAGAAACCATCTCCCCGACCGCCTTTCCGTCCTTGAAGAGCTTGATTTCCGGAGAATACATGGGTGACATTCCCCTGTTCATCTTATATGATTTTGGAAATGATTTAACAGATATTCTCACCGGATTTGAAATATTTCTTTCAGTTATCAGATCGGAGGCTGCCACAAGCTTGCTTTTTTCAGGAAGTTCCCAAAGGTCATTTGTCTTTGAAGGAACAATTCTGGATACATCCGTTGCGATAATTATTCTGTGAAGGTTATTAGGATAGTAGATCTCGCCCCAGCTTAAAACAACCTTGTCTCCCTCATCATTTTCAACCTCAACATAGAGATCGATAATTGAACTGTATTCTTCGGCATTTTCTTTTTTGATTATCTGCTTATCAAGAATATCGAACAGTGAATATCCGTCATACCTGAAAGCGCCGGTGAATCTGTTACCGCCGGTACTGTCGAGGAGAGTTTCCTTGACTATGACAGAGCGTTTTTGAAAACCGGTAAAATCTGCTTTCCCGGGATTTGCAATTTCTCCATCGATTGTTAATTCTTTAACAATAAAAGAATGGGTCTCCGTATTATCGTAGAAATTGTTAGTCATATCGTTTGTATCATTAAATTGCATCATTTGAGAACTGTTATTTGCCTTCATTAAGCCTGGTTCATTTGTGCATGCGATCAGGATCAATAACAGAAGGGTCAGAAACAGGAGTTTTCTCATTACAGGAATCATATATTTTGTGTTTGTTTTACTTTTTAACCCACCCCTGGCCCTCCTATCCGAAAAACAGATACGCCACCAGAATCGCAGCAATCGCGCCTGTAAAATCAGCAATCAATCCGCATCCTACAGCATGTCTCGTGTTTTTTATCCCGACCGATCCAAAATAAACAGCAAGGATATAAAAAGTAGTATCTGTGGAACCCTGTAAGGTACATGCCAGGCGACCAACAAATGAATCGGCTCCATGGGTTGTCATGGCATCGATCATCAATCCCCTTGCACCGCTGCCACTCAGCGGTTTCATAAATGCTACCGGCAGAGCACCTGTAAATTCAGTATCCAGATCCAGCCATGCAAAAAATTTTGCAATACCATCGACCAGGAAATCCATCGCACCGGAAGCTCTGAAAATTCCGATGCCAACAAGGATTGCAACAAGAAATGGTATGATCCTGATCGCAATTCCGAAACCTTCTTTTGCTCCTTCGATAAAGGCATCAAAGACATTTACCTTCTTAACAAGTGCAAGTAAGATGAACGACATGATGATGACAATCAGAAGAAAGTTGGCAGCAAATGTGGAAGCACCGGTAATCTGCTCTTTCGGGAGATTCATAAAAAAGTAAATGATGCCCGCGATAATTGCGGCAAGACCACCAATGTATGCAACTATTACCTTGTCGAACAGATTTATTTTCTGAACAATAGCTACACTTATGAGTCCTGCAAGGGTGGCAAAGAAAGTAGCTATCATGATTGGAATAAAGATATCCGCGGGATTTGCGGCTCCAAGCTGCGTCCTGTAGACTAATATAGTAACAGGGATAATTGTCAGTCCCGAAGCATTAAGAACAAGGAACATAATTTGTGCATTCGATGCAGTCTCTTTGTCAGGATTAACTTCCTGCATTTCTTTCATTGCCTTAAGACCTATTGGTGTTGCAGCATTGTCGAGTCCGAGCATATTTGCCGAAAAATTCAACATAATTGATCCATAAGCAGGGTGCCCTTTAGGCAATCCGGGGAAAAGTCTCTGGAACAACGGTCCGAAAAGCCTTCCAAGTATTGCCACTACGCCACCCTTTTCACCAACTTTCATCAGACCCATCCACAGAGCCAAAACACCTGTGAGACCGAGGGAGATCTCAAATCCTGTTTTTGCACTCGAAAAGATTGAACTTACCAGTTCGTTGAATATCTGTGTATTACCTGCAAGGATAAGCTGACCAAGAGCAACAATGAATCCGATGAGGAAAAAGGCGATCCAGATGTAGTTTAATGCCATTGCGATGGTTTGGTGGACGAAGATAAGAAAAAAAACATCGTGCAGTAATGCAGTCGTGCGGTCATCCGATCGTGCTATCATGCAATCATTCAATCGTTCAGGAAATGAGACTGCGTGACTGCATGACCACATGACAAAAAATAATATATTTGTAATTATCATTAGACATAAATTATGGCCAGATTCACGCGTACAGACGTAATTCTAAAGATCAGGGAATCAGGGATCATTCCCATTTTTTATAATAAAGATCCTGAAGTATGCAGAAACGTCATTAAAGCCTGTTTCGAGGGTGGAATGAAGGTGTTTGAATTCACGAACAGAGGTGATTTTGCACACGAGCTTTTCAGCGAACTGAATAAGTGGGCTGAGAAAGAGGTTCCGGAACTTGTGATGGGAGCCGGATCGATAGTGGATCCGGGAACTACTTCACTTTATATTCAGCTTGGTGCCAATTTCATTGTTTCACCTGTTCTTAACCCGGATATGGCGAAGGTGTGCAACCGCAGGAAAGTTCTCTGGTCGCCGGGCTGCGGATCTCTTTCTGAAATAAACTATGCCGAGGAGCTCGGTGCTGAAATAGTTAAAATATTTCCCGGAGCGTCTGTGGGAGGACCGGATTTTGTTAAATCTGTCAAGGGTCCGTGTCCATGGACAAGTATAATGCCTACAGGTGGGGTTGAGCCAACTGTTGATAATCTGAAAGAATGGTTTGAGGCAGGCGCTGCCTGCGTAGGTATCGGATCAAATCTCATAACTAAAGAGCTGATCAGGGAAAAGGACTGGCAGGGACTTGCAAACCGTGTTGCCGGTGCCGTTAAGATCGCCAGGATGTTTAAGTCTTAGTAAAGTGATGAAACAATCCTTGCTTGGCCTTGATATTGGCGGAACAAAATGCGCAGTTATCTTTGGTGAAGCCGAAGGTGACAACCTTACTATTATCGGTAAGGCCGGCTTTCCGACCGAGACCAGTCGCGGGCTGAACCACACACTGGAAGCCATCTACAGACATATTGAACTTATAATTGATAGGCATAAGCTATCAGCCAAAAATATCGAAGCTCTCGGAATAAGCTGCGGGGGACCGCTTGACAGCAAGTCGGGGACAGTAATGTCGCCACCAAATCTTCCCGGATGGGATAATGTTCCGCTGGTCAGTCTCATAACCTCAAAGTATGGTATTCCGGCTGCAATCCAGAACGACGCAAACGCATGTGCGCTGGCTGAATGGAAATTCGGAGCCGGCAGGGGTACAGAGAATATGATTTTCATGACGTTCGGAACGGGCATGGGTGCCGGACTTATTCTGAATGGCCGCCTGTACGCCGGCACGAATGATATGGCCGGAGAGGTTGGTCACATCAGGCTGGCCGAGACCGGACCCGTTGGTTACGGAAAAGCCGGATCATTTGAAGGATTTTGCAGCGGTGGCGGGATTGCCCAGGTAGCCCACACCATGATCATGGAAAAATTTCAGATGGGTGAAACAGTCGGCTTCTGCAAATCGAATGAAGAGCTGAATAATATATCTGCACAGATTGTTGCCGAAGCCGCAATAAAAGGAGATGAGCTTGCCCTCAGGATTTACCGGTCGTCAGGCGAGTACCTCGGCAGAGGGCTGTCGATCCTGATAGATATATTAAATCCCCAGGCAATTGTTATAGGCAGTATCTTTTCCAGGTCAAAAGAATTGCTGGAACCATATGCATTGGATATTATCAAAAAGGAGGCTCTCTCACATTCGAGAAATGTCTGCCGTATAGTTCCTGCTGTACTGGGTGAAGATCTGGGAGATTATGCTGCACTTTCAGTCGCTGCTGATCTTCTGAAGCAGCAATCATGAACCTTATTCAATATATCTCCCAGGGTGTCCAGCCTTCATTATAGTTTAAATATGCCCGCCGTCCGAATTCAAGTGGAGGAGTTCCGGTTTCAAATGCACCGAGATCAGGTCCCTTGCCTGTGAAACCATCATTAAATCCAGGAAGAAGAGCACCTGAGTCGATAAGCGGATTTTTAGTCCATACCACCGGGTCGGTTATGTTGGTCTTACGTTCTCCGAATTCATAAGGAAATGCACCCCAGTTAATGCTGTTTATTGTTGATCGCGGATAGAATTCAAGATTATAGGAGGATATGTATAATCTTGTTCCTGAAGGCGTTACATTGAACCTTATGCCATTCTTTTCCTGTGCGGTGGCACCTTTTGTGGTTCCTGAAAAATAATCATAGTCATAATCGCTTGCAGGCTCTTTTTGAATATCTGTTGCCAGTCTTCCCGGGACATCAAATATATTGTTCCTGCTGACGCAATTTGGATTTACATGACTTGTAAATGCATGGAAAACACCGCCGGGCTGTAACGCAGTATTATGAAAGATAAATCTTCTTCCTCCACTGAACTCGTTCCTTTCACCTGTTTTTATATACGCACCTCCGCTGGTGTTTGAATGCCCTGTACGGCTTTCACCAAGAACATTCCTGAAAACATACAATGGCCCTTTTGAAGTTGAAGCGGTGGCTATCCCATTGAAGAAGCGGTGTGCATAATTGCCCCAGATGCGGACATTCATATTGGCTCCTTCGCTTTCAATTGCATCATCCCAGACACTGCGGATCAGGTTACCGTAGATATCTGAATTACAGTTCACATTACCGATTAAGGAAAAATTACTGCTGCCGCCTATGGCATCATTGAATCCATGGTCCTCGGTGGAAACAATATCATTAAAACGGATTACATTTCCTCCCTTGCTCTGGATGATCGTAATGCCCTGTGGTCCATTGGGATGACCGGTTTCCCAATCGTTCGAGGCGCCTCTCGGATCTTCAATCAGGTTTCTCTGGATCGTCAGAAAAGCTGTCCCCTCCTCTGCCCAGACTCCACTGTCGGATCCTCCCTCCATGTTTCCGTAGGTACGCGGACCCCCTATCCTGCCCCAGAATATTATATGGCATTGTTCAACTATGATATTATGCCGGTTCTTTCTGATCCTTATCCCGTGAATTGCAGCATTTCTTATTTCGACACCCCTTATTATAACATAATCAGCATCGATTACGATCCCGTTTTCGGCAACATTTTTCAGGTTCAGTATCGACTTTGACTTTTCGGGAACTGTTAATAGGTGGTAAGCATCAGGCATTCCCGATTCAGTTATAATAATTTGCTTATCTGACTCACCTTCAGGCAGAATTGTTGTTTTACCAACTTTAAAAATATCGCTTCGGGTCCTGAATTTCAGCTGTGCCTTTGCTGATGCAGATACCAACTCTGCCTGGTATTCGGTATCCGGGACCAGGCTTACAATGCTTCCCCGGTATTCACCGTCACGTGAATCGTAAACCAGATCAAGTCCGTTTTGCCAGGACCCGGTATCCATCCGCTTATATCGAATCCTGCATGCCCCTGCTTCCGTAGTTTTCCAGTACACACCGGCACATTCGTATGTGGCGGCTGCATAGGGATTTGGGTTATAAACTGCCGGAGTCTGGCTGAAACCAATATTGATCAGAAAGAGAGACAATATTGAGCTATTGAGTAATTTGATGAATTTCATATTTTTAACTTCTGTTTCTGAATTAATTAATTTGCGTATTCCGGATTAATTTCCATTTAATCATTTGGTTAATATTTCTCCCAGGAGCACCACCCCTCATTATAGTCAAGATAAGCCCGCCTTCCGAACTGCAGCGGAGCATCTCCGACTTCAAAAGCGCCCAGGTCAGGGGCTGCTCCCTTAAAATCGTCATTAAATCCTGGAAGCACTGTTCCCCCATCTATCATCGGATTTATTATCTGTACGACCGGATCGGTGATATTTACTTTTCTGTCTCCAAACTCATAAGGATGAGCTCCCCAATTTATGCTGTTAATGGTTGAACGCGGGTAAAACTCAAGGTTGTAAGATGTAACAAACAACCTGGTACTGGAAGGCGTCGCACTAAAGGTGATCGCATGCTCCTCCTGTCCGGGGCCCCCGTAATCATAATCAAAATCACTGGTAGGATCAGGTTCCCTTGAACCTGATGATCTCCCGGGAACATCGAAAATATTATTCCTGCTGATACAGTTGGCACACCTGCTCACAGATCCGTACGGACCATCAGGCTGAATTGCAGTATTATGTAAAAAATACCTTCTTCCACCCTGGAATTCACCTCTTCCTCCCAGCTTGAACATATTTCCTCCGGCGCTGTTCCGGTGGCCCTTCCTGCTTTCGGCAAAAATATTCCTGAATATATAGATCGGACCTGATGTTGTTGATGCGGTCGCTACTCCCTGGAAATATCTGGTGAGATAATTTCCCCAGATCCTTACATTCATATTTGCCCCTTCACTTTCAATGGCATCATCCAGTACACCCTGAATTATATTCCCGTAAATATCGGAATCACGATTCATGTTTCCGACATTTGAAAAATTGCTGCCCCCGCCAATTCCATCGTTAAATCCATGATTTTCTGTAGTCACTATGTCATTGAAACGAATAACATTACCTCCTTTACTCTGCCAGATTGTTACACCCTGGGGACCTGAAGGATGACCTGTCTCCCAGTCATTCGTTGCTCCCCTTGGTTCTTCAAACAGATTTCTCTGTACCGTGATATTCCCTGTCCCGGTCTCTGCATAAACAGCACTGTTACAGTCTCCTTCCAGATTACCATAGGTTAAAGGTCCTCCAAATTTACCCCAGAATGTAATATAACATTGCTCAACCACTATATCATGCCT
>CAZKMH010000152.1:0-8158 GCA_964553395.1 uncultured Rikenellaceae bacterium
ACCATTTTTGTACCATCAGGAAAGGTACAGGGATGTTTTTCATCCCGGTTTTCATAATAATTTACTCACATAATATTTAATGATGCGGTAACAATTATATGTCTGAATGCGTATAAAGTTATAACAATGGGAAAATCTTAAACCTTATAACGATGCGCTGGCTGAACTTTAAGACGAACACGGTAAATACTACCTCTAAAAATTAATCAGGGAAAAGAATGAATTATGGATAATTTTAGTCCGGTTTATTGGGTTGTATATGTCTTTATGGTGATATTCCTGGGATTTCTTGCCTGGGAAATAATTAAAATGCTAATAGCTGTAATTACCGGGAAGTATATAAAAGAACACAAGAGTAAAAGAGGTTATATTAAGTGATTAGCATAGGGCTTATTCGGGGGCTTTTTCCTGTTTTTCGCACATATCGCTTAAACCATTATAATTATTTGATATTCAAATATCAATTTTCTAATTTGGGTGTTGCAAAGGTGCTTTTGCGGCATCTCTCATGAATGATGCCGGAGGCATCCAAGTTTAATAACCATGGTTACATCCATGGTCACTGCATCAGACATGATTTACAACGCCGGAGGCGTTGAAGAAAATTCATAAAATCTCCTTATTGAAGAGTCTCGCTGCAATTTGTTTTTCTTGCTGGCTGTACTAAAGATGGAAATCCCGCAGTACTATTGACTGGCAACAGCATTTTTTGCAGCTTCAAGAACCAGAAAATGTTCATGATCGTAAAAAGGTATCAATTTCCATGATTTTTCCAGAAATTCCAGCGCTTCCCGATACTTTCCTTGTTTATACAGACCTAAACCAAATGTAAAGAGAAAATCGGGGTTATCAGGATTTTCTTCAACTGCCTGGCTGATAAGTTCAACACCTTCACTGATATCCCGATCATAGTTAATGAGCAAATATGCAAGATCTTTTTTAAAAGAATTATTCTTAGGATTCAGAATAAGTGCACGACGATATAATTCCTCTGCTTCAGTGAATAATTTTGCCTGATGATAGATGCCTGCAATAGTATTTAATAATTCTGATTCTGACCATCCTTCCTTCTGTCCGATTGTTTTAATCTCATCAAGATATTTGCTTGCCTTCACTGTATCTCCCTGAGAGAGAATGCAAACAGCCTGCCAGAAAGTTATTGATGATTCTTCGTCAGGCCAGAGATTAAGCCCATCTTCATAGATTTTCATTTCTTTATCATGTTCTCCGATTTTGTGATATGCATTTCCCAGCAAAATGTAATTCCACACCCATAATTTATATTTGCTGCCAAATTTTTTATTCAATTTAATACCCTCTTCAAATGCATCAATCGCAGCCTGCCACTGCTCAGTATTATAAGATGCCCAGCCAATGGAATAAAATTCTCTGGTCGAATATGGATTAATTTCCAGGTATTGTTTCACATATTTTATTAGTTCTTTTGGCTCTTTATTAACCGCCGCTTTTACTTCCTTTATTTGTAATTGAATATCATGAGGCATACTATTAATTCTATTGTATGCTTTGTAAACCCATTTTTTACTTTCTTCAGACTTGCCAAGATCCCCATAAATATATGATAACATTAACATGGGACTGACAAAATTGGTATCCATACTTAATGATTTTTTATAGAGGTCGATAGCCGAGTTATAATCTAATTGACCATGGTAGCTTCTTGCCTGAATATAATATTTCAATGCACTGGCCGATGATGTGTAAATATTCTTAAGATCAGCGACATTATTTTTCTGCACAAGTTTTTTTATTTCCAGAAAATTCATTATAAGTTTTGACAATGAATCTGTGATAGGGAAAAAATCATCTTCAGTGTTTCCGTCTATTTCATAAGATTTATATATTTCTTCAGTTTTTGAATCCATTAAATTTGCAGTAACACGGATCCTGTTTCCAGTCTTGTATAAATTCCCAATTATGACTGTGTTTGCTTCTAATTTTTTAGCGAGATCGGCAGCAAAGGATGGTGTAAGTGAGGCATAATTTGCAGTCTCTGTACCTCCAAGAATTTTACCTATAGTCTCATACTGTCGCACTGATAATTCCTCTGAATTTGAAAGCGACGTTATCAGAAGGTTTTGTAGCCCTAGTTGCCAAATATTCAGCAAAGTATCCACTGAAAGATTCTTAAATGGCATAATTGCGATAGAGATCCTGCCACCTGATGATCTCAGTTTTTCCAGTGTATCCCTTTTGAATATCTTCGGATAGACAATTATTGCAGCAAATATTAATACTACCAGGATTGTTATTCCTGATAATAGCTTGTTCTTAGGTATTTTGGTGTATTTCTCCTTTTCTTCCTTTCTCACCTCTTTCCTGACCTCCTCCAATGGCTCTCTGTGCAGAGGCTTTTCTTTAACAGCTTCTATCGGTTCAGTTAATAATCCGGAAATTATCTCTTGTACAGCATTACCAACCTTATTTATCTGATTTCGGTACTTGGTTTTATTCAGGTTAATCTTTTCATCATCATCAGGTTTGAGAGGTCTGTTAACTCCCGGTTCAGAATATATTAACTCAACACCACGAAGTGCGCCACCAAGTACAGTTTCGCAAAGGTTTATATCTGCATTATTCAGATCATAAATACGAATAGGAAGTACCCGGTTTGATACATTACCGCTATACAGTTTTACCTTCAGCCCAAACTGATCCTGTGACGCCTGTTCCACAAATGTCTTAAACTCATGTTCCCATGCAAATGATTTAGGATCACAATAGGTACGTGAGATAATGGGAATAAAGACCAGACATTTGAGTTTCTCTTTAAGTGAGGCATCAACATCATGCGTCTCTAACAGACCGTCATGAGGGTTGATGTCAAAATATACACTGATTTCTTCCTTAAAGGTTGCTTCCAGTTCCTTTTTCAGATGATCAACAAACTCAGTTACCCACCCGTCATACTTGTTGTCCTTTTGACGGTAGCTGATGAAGATGTCGTATTCGTATCCGGGAATGATGCTTGACATCAAAGGATTACTTGATTAACTATCAAAGTTAAGTCTCTTTTGAGCTAAAGTCAATTTATTTATCCTAACAGGATTGAATTTAAAGGTTTCCTCCTTTCTTAACCCTGGCAGAAATGAAACCGCCATTGAATTTTCTGGCACTATATTAATATTCTGTAAAGTAAGTTCCGCTTTAGCCTTTCCGCTACCGACGACTGCCCATAATGGAATGCCTACTATTGTAGCAGGAATGCAAATCATACCAGCAATTCGAGCTTATTTGTAAGTCCCTAAATTAAATTACTTATAAAATTATATTATTGATCTTTCCCGGCCATAAACAACAAAAAAAGCGGTTAGGTAAAACATCTAAAATGGCACTCCTATACTCAAGCCTGCCCATGGAAGAACTGACGGCCACCATTCATTTGGTCCTACATAGACCAGATAGATGGGGACCCTGATAATAATCTTGCTTCCCCGGTATTCGTATCCGCCTGAGATGAATGGCCATAGATCTGTATATACGCCTATGCCTGTATGCCAATGTTCTTCAAACGTCATACCAATTTCGGTCATTACATGATGCTTTTTCTTACCGAAAGTATAGGCACAATATATTGGAAACCTAAAATCAAAATCAGTATGTTCTCCACTCTGGCTATACCCCTTTGACGTACCCTCGAGTCCGATTCCTACTCCCAGGTGGAATTTTTCATACAGATATCGTTCATAAGATATATCGTAGTAAGAAAATGCTTTTCCGGCTAATTCCAGAACGACTGCATTTTTTTTGTTTTGTGAGAATCCATTCAAACAGACTGCTGAGAACACAACAACCCATAATATGAATTTTACTATCCTCTTATTAAAAGAACTAAAAGCTATTTCCATTACCTGACCACTGAAATTGAAATACCTCCTTGTCCCCGGATGCGTATGAGGTTTATTTGTAAAGTTAATTATTCTTATAACTGGCAACAGCCTTTCTTACTTCATCCAGATGGAGGTATTTTTCGTGGTTGTAAACAGGCTGCATTTTCCAGCTTCTCTCAAGTATCCGGAGAGCTTCCTGAGAATTTCCCTTTTTGTATAAACCCCAGCCTTTACAATCAAGAAAGAACCATTCATTTCCGGGATTTAATTCCAGAGCTTTATCGACCAGATCAAGACCTTCATCAATATTCCGGCCCTTATCAATAAGATGATATGCAAGATAATAGTACCAGTAGCCATTTTCAGGATCAATGCTGATGGCCTGGCGAAAACTTTCCTCCGCTTTATCCTGCATCCCTGCATCTGAGTAAGCCCAGCCAAGGTTGCGGGCAAGTGCTGCTTCAGGCCATGAATTGTCTTTGTAAATGGTAATGTACTTCTTCAGATATTTATTTGCTGCAGCAGTATCTCCGGTAGTAAGATAATGAATAGCCTGCCTCCATGTCAGCGTAGACTCATTGGGAAAGTCTTTTTCTGCTTTGATATATATTTTCTCTTCCTTCTTATACTGTCCGGTTTTAAAATAAGCGTATCCGAGCTCAGTGTAGTTGTATATCCACCACGGTTTAATCCCCAGCTTGTCATAAATCTTTAATGCTTTTTCAAATTCGGGAATTGCATTGTCATATTGTAACATACTGATGTAATTCAGACCAATATCATAATAGGTCCCCGGAAACTGATCATCAATCTCCAGAAACTGCCTCAGGTATTTATTTTCCTCAACAGGAGTTTCATGGAAGTAGGCATGATTTGAATTTGTCAGTATCTGAAGCCGGATTGGCATCTGATCTATCTCTGCATAAGCTTTATCACCCCATACTCTTGCTTCCTCATACAATCCCTGGTTCATACAGGCCGCTGAAAGCATCAATTTCATATGAGTGTAATTCGAATCCAGGGAAAGCGCCTGTGCAAACATTTTCCTTGCTGTCTGATAATCTTTTTTGCTTCGTGCACTTTCTCCCTGGAGATAACATTTATAAGCCTCGGGTGAAGTGGTCTGAGGGCGGAATTGTAAATATGAAGGTAATTCCATAACCAGCTTGGATATTACAAGAAAATCCATCACCATGGATGAAAGAGAATCAACCGCATAAAACATTTCTCCGTAAGGTCCGTCTATTTGAAATGATTTGAAAACGTCATCTGTTTTGGAGTCAATTAACTGAGCATTTAACCGGACTTTGGTCCCTGCCTGGTTTATACTGCCTGAGATAAAGACATCAGCATCAAGTTTCCTGGAGATAATACTTGCGATTGAAGGCAATACTGAAGCATAATTGGAAGGATTCTCATTCTGAAGCAACCTGTTGACTGATTCCTTATGCCTGATCTGTAAATCCGGAGAATTTGAGAGAAATGTAATTAAATTATCCTGAATTCCATCCTGCCATATATTCCAGAGGCTGTCATTGGTCATATTCTGAAATGGCATTACCGCAACCGAGATTCTATCTCCTTTCAACCGCAGTCGTTTCAATGCAACCCCTTTGAAGAATTCCGGGAACAGGGATATTAACATGATCAGTAAAACTACAAAGCTTAATACCCCAAAAACAGCTATTTTCCCGGCTTTTTTTGAAAGTGTTATTCTTCCTGATCCACTTCTATCACCTGTTATTTCTGTGATTGTCTTTTTTTTGTAATCCCTCTCTTCTTTTATCCCGCCTGTACCTGCCATTATTCCGATAATGATCTCTTTTATTGCAAGAGCCACTTTATTTATCTGATCACGGTAAATTGTATTATTTAAATTATTGTGAGGGTTCTCTTCTTCAGATCTTAAGGGTCTGTTAACTCCCCTGGTTTTATAAATAAATTCAATTCCACGAAGGACTCCTCCCGTTACTGATTCACACAGCTTCAAATCGTTAGAATCCAGATCGTGGATTCGAACCGGTAATACCCTGCCGGCCACATTCCCGTTGGGTAGTTTCACTTTCAATCCAAACTGATCCTCAGAAGCCTGTTCAACAAATGCCTTGAACTCATGTTCCCAGGCAAAGGATTTTGTGTCACAATATGTCAATGAAAGAACCGGGATAAAGACCAGGCATTTCAGTTTTTCTTTCAGAGAGGCATCAACATCATATGTCTCCAATAACCCGTCATGTGGATTAATATCAAAATAAACACTGATATCTTCTTTGAAAGTAGCTTCCAGTTCTCTTTTCAGATTATCAACAAATTCAGTTACCCAGCCATCGTATTTATTGTCTTTCTGGCGGTAACTGATGAAGATATCGTAATTATATCCTTCAATTATGCTTGACATCGGAGTCTATTTATTTCATTATCAAAGTTAAACTATCCTGATACCAAAGTCAAGACATGGTCACATCATTTAAAAAGAAAGCCCCCGGAGATGACTCCCGGGGGCTGGTAATCAAAACATTACATTAATGAAGTTCAGGGAGGCAGAGAGCCAGGAACAGGGAAAAATCAGTGGACTGGTAGCACATTAAGAATATGACATTTGGGACAAATTACCTTATCCTTACCACCTTTAGAAACCCTGAATTCAAAATGACAATTTTTACAGTGAATCTGAATCCAGTTTTCAGGTTTCCGGTTTTCTAATCTTTGAAAGAATTCTAAAAGACGAATTATTCTGATAAGTCTATGAGACATTATGAAAAAAGTAACAAGCAAAATCAGACCCAGAAGACCTGAGATAAACACTGTTAATTCTTCCGGGTTAAACATTATTAATTCTTCCTGTCCGCTCATAGATTTAAATTTTAAGGTAAAAGATCAATGCTTTTTATTTTACAACCACTTTAAAAGTATGCGGAAATTTATTAACGGTTATCCTTAAGAAATAGATCCCGGGCATCAATCCCCGGACATTAATTTCTTTTTCAATCAATTGAATTTCATTTAAATCTTCCTTATAGATCAATATATCCAGAAGGTTAATCATTTCCAGGATGACATGGTTTCCTGCATCCATTTCAACCTCCAGATGGAGTATATCCTGCACAGGATTAGGATATATTTTTACCGTCCCGGGGAATAATTCCAAATCGTTTATATGATGAGGTGAATGGACATATACCGAATCCCTGGCCGTACATCCGTGTTCATCTGTGACCATGACCCAGTATAAATTCCATTGAGTAGCTACAATTGTGTTGCCCACGGAATTATTCTGCCAGAGGTAGGAGGTATGTCCTGTTCCTGCGTCAAGGGTTATTGGCAGACTGGTTTTGATAGTATCCCTGCCATCACCTATCTCCACCTCAGGTACTCCCCAGACATTTACAGTACTGCTTATAGTATTGTTTAATAAATTCTCATCCGGTGTGTAACTCAGATATGCATTGAGCTGGTAACTTCCCAATCCCGAGAAATCGTGACCGGTATTGAAAGACAATACTCTGGAAATACCCGGTTGTAACGAACTGCCCAGGGTGATTACCTCTGTTACAGGATTTCCACCGTCAACCCGGTAAGAAATGGTGATTGGTGCATCTTTTAGAATTCTATAGTGACCGTTATTGACTATTTCAATCGAAACAGGATTATTCTGAGCAAGTTTACAGGAAGTAACAGGGGCAACTATCCGGGTAAGCCCGATATCCGGTACATCATAAGCAACATATACATTATCAATGGTAGAACAACCATTGCTGCCGGTAACTGTTACAGAGTACATTCCGGCACCCGGGGTGTTGATTTCAAAGTCAGTTTCTGTGCTTCCATTCTGCCATCTGTAGGACGCATAACCCGGAGTCGCAGATAAAATGACAGGATCATATGTCAGGATTGTATCCTGTCCGTTACCTATATCCACAACAGGACTTTCACGGACATCAAAAGATAATTCCAATGTATCATTTGTAGAAATCAGATCAGATACATATACAGTAGCGGCTATAAGTTCGTACTCATCCGGTATGCTGAGATCCTCAGGTTTTGCAAAAGTATGATAGATGACTGAACCATTTTCAAAAGTGGCATCCAGTGCAATATTTTCTGTTACTACCGGCTTGCCATTGAGTGAATAGGCCACAGATATCGTTGCTGATTTATCAATATCCCAATTCCCCAGATTCTGAACGGCTACCTGTACTTTCTCGCCGGTACCAAGACCGCATGATGTTTTGGGATGAACAATTTCAGTAATTCCAATATCCGGCACAGCAAGCATGATCCGGATTTCGTCGTATCCCGGGCATCCG
>CAZKMH010000153.1:0-2543 GCA_964553395.1 uncultured Rikenellaceae bacterium
TAAGGCTGTTTAAATCCGCCATCCATCAGGATATTCTACCGTATACGCCCATCTCGACAGATTCATTCCTGAAATAGAAGTGTATGTCCGTAACTATCAGTATGAAAGAGAAAGCTACCTTGTTTCTATATTCCCGGGCAGAGAAAAATTTCCGGTTGAGCAGGGTGATCTTATAGCATATTCCGGAAATTCGGGCAGCTCATCAGGGCCTCACCTGCATTACGAGATCCGGAGATCAGATTCGGAAATCCCCATGAATCCGCTTATTTTCGAATTCGGGACAGGCGACGATATTGCTCCTGTTTTTGAACGGCTGGCAATCTATCCGGTGAGTAAAAATACAATAATCAATGGGAGGAACAGTATCAGAAAGCTAAATGTAGCCGGTGGTCACGGCAATTATTATATACCGGCTGAAAATGAGATAAAGATCAGCGGAGCCGCCGGATTCGGGATAAAGTCATACGACCTCCTGAATGACAGCTACAACAGATGTGCTGTTTACTCCATTGAACTAAGAATTGACAGCATTACCAGGTACAAATATAAAATGGACGACTTTTCTTTCAGTGAATCAAGATATATAAACAGTCATATTGATTATGAAACTTATTTAAGGGAAAGAACATATTTCGAACGCACATTCGTTCTTCCCAACAACAGGTTAAGCGCTTATAGTGAGATCATTAACAAAGGAATTTTCGATTTCAACAACGGAAAGAAGCATAAGGTTGAAATTGAGATCAGCGATGTTCACGATAACAGATCCATCCTGACATTCAATGTTACGAGCCAGCCACAGAATATAATCCCGGAATCTGATCCGGCTGACGATGGGCTGATCACTATGCCTTATAACTGAACAAACTGATTCCTGGCTGAAAACCTGACAGTCACAATACCGGCCGGTGCACTTTATGATACCCTTCAGTTCAGATACAAAAAAGAACCCGGTACACCTGATATGTTATCAGATCTGCATCAGATACATAACAAGTATACCCCGGTTCACAGATCTTTTTCGCTTTCAATAAAACCAACAAGCATTCCGGAAGGCAAAGAATCGAAGCTGCTTATAATCCAGCTTAATGATGAATTTACCAGGAGTGCCCTTCCCGGCACAATATCCGATGGATTTGTAAATACCGAAGCTATGTCTTTCGGGAAATTCTATGTAGGGATTGATACAATTGCACCGGTAATTTCACCTAACGGATTGCTCCGGGGCGCCGATCTTACATCGCGGAGAGAAATGAGAATACGGATCTTTGACGATCTCTCCGGCATTAAATCATACGAACCGAAGATAGATGGTAAATGGGCACTTTTTGAATATGATCAGAAAAACAATGTTCTTATTTACAGGTTCGATTCTGGCCGGATCGAACAGGGAACAAAACATAGCCTGACCCTGACTGTAACCGATAACAGGGATAATCAGAATGTGTTTAACTGTGAGTTTACGTGGTGATTTTTAATAAATCCTTGGCGGATAAACACCTTCCCGTACCATCTTTCTTATGCTCTCCACAACGAATGGTCTGTCTTCGCGGTAGGTGACACCGAACCATCTTTCATTACTCATCAGCACCCTGATCTTAATCTCACCGCTTTTTATAAATTTATCAAGTGTATTTGGAATCAATAGCTCTGATTTAAGATCCATTCCGCTTGTTTTGATAAAATCCCTGAAATCTTTTTTAAGTAAATTAAAACATGAAGGTTTGAATCCGAAAAGGTTCATTGAGACTATTTCCTTTCCGGTATAATTAACTTCATTTCCATCCGGCCCCGGAGCTTTGGCACCATTACGGGTCTTTTCAATTTTCAGAACTTCAACTATATTTAGCAAATGTCCATCGGAATCAACATTGCATACACCTCTGTTAACATATCCATGATCAGATAATGTATTTCCAAGCTTATATCCCACAATGCAGTAACAATCAGGATCCTTGTCGTTTACCAGGAAATCGTGAAGAATTTTATAGGAATCAAAACCATAGAAATCGTCAGCGTTTATTACGCCAAATGGTTCATTTACATTCTTATCGGCGACCAGAACTGCATGGCTGGTACCCCAGGGTTTCTGACGATCGGGAGATACTTTTGCTCCTTTGGGAACATTTGTAATTTCCTGGAAAACATAATCAACGTCAATTTTATCCTTAAGTTTTTCAACAAACCGTTCCTTCACCTGCTCCTCAATATCACGCCGTATAATAAAAACAATCTTTCCAAATCCGGCACGTATTGCATCATATATGGAATAATCAATTATTGTCTCCCCGGAAGGTCCGACTTCATCAAGTTGCTTATTGCCGCCATACCGGCTTCCCATTCCTGCTGCCAGAACTAAAAGTGTAGGTTTCATAATCTTACTGGTTTGTTATGCACAATTATAACAAAAATTATGTTACATTTATTACAATCAATAAGAATTTGGCATTGAACTATAAACTGGAAATATGTGTTGACAGCATTGAATCGGCAGTCAACTCACAGACCGCAGGAGCTGACCGTGTGGAACTCTGTGCAAATCT
>CAZKMH010000153.1:2643-8127 GCA_964553395.1 uncultured Rikenellaceae bacterium
AGAAGCACAGGTGCAAAGGAGTTTCACCTTACGGGCCGAAAACCGGTCGAGAGTGATATGATATTCAGAAGAGAAGGTATTGCAATGGGCGGAGTTACGGGGATCTCCGAGTTCTCCAGAAAAGTTGCTGCCCCGGGCAGAATAAAATATATCGTCAATATTCTCAAAATGATTTAGCACCATTTTGAAATAATCACTGACTTGCTACCTTTGCAGGAATCATTGAATAAAAGAGTTGGCAGTATGCAGTTGGCAATTGGCAAAAAATAGTTGGCAAACAAATATTTGGCAACTGCCAGCTTAATACGTAAACAATAAATTATAAAAATAAATTCCAGGTAATCAGAACGGCATTATGAAAAGACTAACAGTAATACTCCTGATAATAAATTTCGCGGTGCTTATGACAGAGCAAGCTTCACAAGCATGTACAAATTTCATAGTCACAAAAGGAGCTTCAAAAAACGGTTCTGTGATGATCACTTATTCGGCTGATTCACATGTACTGTATGGAGAGCTTTACTTCCGGCCATCCAGGAACTATCCGGCAGGCAGCATGGTGGATGTTTATGAATGGGACACTGACAAATTCAAAGGAAGGATAAAACAGGTCCTTCATACCTATTCTGTTATCGGAAACATGAATGAATACCAGCTGGCCATAGGTGAAACCACATATGGAGGCGTTGAGAGCCTTGTTGATCCATCGGGGATCGTCGATTATGGCAGCCTCATGTATATTACACTCCAGCGGGCAAAGAGCGCCAGGGAAGCAATTAAAGTGATATCGGAACTGGTTTCTGAATACGGATACGCCAGTTCCGGAGAATCGTTCTCAATTGCCGACAAGAATGAAGCGTGGATCTTTGAGATTATAGGAAAAGGTCCGGGTAATAAAGGTGCAGTTTGGGTTGCCAGGCTTATTCCTGACGGATACATCTGCGCCCATGCCAACCAGGCAAGGATCACCACTTTCCCTCTTGCAACAGGTAAGAAGAACAGCATTGCTATCACTTCGCAAGACCTCAGACGAATATTCGATCCGCTGGTTGAATGTGTTTATGCTTATGACGTCATTGAAGTAGCCCGTGTCAATAAACTTTTTTCCGGTAAGGACGAAGAGTTCAGTTTCTCCGATACATATAATCCACTATCCTTCTCAGGAGCAAGAGCTTGCGAGATCCGTGTCTGGTCATTTTTCAGGGCGGTAAATAATGAAATGGATCAATACACCAGCTATGTTTCAGGACATGACCTGACCAAACGAATGCCGCTGTGGGTAAAACCAAATCGCAAGATATCCAACTCTGATATGATGAATTTCATGCGGGATCATCTCGAAGGTACGGAATTCGACATGAGAAAAGACGCAGGAGCCGGTCCGTTTGCTGTTCCGTATCGCTGGCGTCCTCTTACATGGAAAGTATCGGATGATACGAATGCTCCCGAATACTGTAATGAGCGCGCAACGGCAACCCAGCAGACTGGTTTTGTATTTGTGGCTGAAAGCCGCAGCTGGCTTCCTGATCCTGTTGGCGGTATATTCTGGTTCGGAGTGGATGATGCAGCAACCACTGTATTTAATCCCATGTATTGCGGGATTACTGAGGTCCCGGAGTGTTTTAAGGTTGGAAACGGTGACCTGCTTACCTACTCTCCCACTTCAGCTTTCTGGCTTTTTAATCAGGTAGCTAATTTCTGCTATCTGCGGTATGATGCTATGAGCAGCGATGCTATGAAAGTGCAGCAAAAGCTTGAATCCGGATACATTTCCGAAGTTGCCTCCATTGATGAAGCTGCCGTTAAGCTTTACGAAAATGATGTATGGAAAGCACGTGATTACCTTACAGACTATTCACTGAAATCAGCCCTTAAAACGTTTGATGAATGGAAGAGCTTAAGCGAATATCTGCTGGTCAAATATATGGATGGTAATATAAAGAAAGAGAAGGACGGGAAATTCGAACGAACCCCTGAGGGTTATCCCGTGATGCCAATGCAGCCTGGTTATCCGGATGAATGGAAGAAATCAGTAGTACAGGATGCAGGAAAAAAATTACTGGTTCCGGCAGGAGGAGGAGGACATTAAAGTTTCAGGTTTCAGGCTATTAACCCCGGGCTTTGAATCTTGAACCTTAAACATTAAATCGTAAACCTGAAACATTTTTTACAAGGTTGTGCATTATCAAGATTTTATTCATACATTTGCGTCCGAATTTCGAAAAACAGTTAAGAATACAAAATACTTTGAGAGATGAACCTGATGAATGTTGTTGAGAAAGAACTGGCGGTAAATAAGGAATTTCCGAAATTCATCGCAGGAGACACAATTACTGTTCATTATAAGATCATAGAAGGTAACAAGGAAAGAATCCAGCAGTTCCGTGGAGTTGTACTTCAGAGAGTTGGCAGTGGTCACACAGAAACCTTTACAGTCCGGAAAATGTCAGGTAACATTGGCGTTGAGAGGATTTTCCCTGTTTCATCCCCCTTCATAAGCAAGATTGAGATCAACAAGCATGGAAAGGTCCGCAGGGCAAGGATCTTTTATATCAGGGATCTCACCGGTAAGAAAGCAAGAATAAGGGAAAAGAAATTTTAAGAAAGTATTTCGGTAACAGATAGGGTATCTCAGGAAGGTACCCTATTTTTTTGAAGAACTTACACAGAGTTATACAGAGAAGCACAGAGTTACACAAAGAAATTCACTCTGTGAATCTCTTTGCCTTCTCAGTGGATCTCTGTGTAACTATTAAATTTTATTAATAAGATCTGCTTTCTTTGCTTTAGCCTCTTCAACCATCTGATTTGCCCTGGTATCAGCTTCCTGTACGAGTTGAGTGGCCTTTTTATCAGCTTCTTTTTTCAGAGCATCTGCCGCTTTCTGAGCCGCAAGTTTTGCAACCGGACCTTTCGCTGATGCTTCGGTTACAAGTTTCTGCCCCTGCAGATCAGCTTCCTTTCTTACAGTCTCAGCACTTTTAGCTGCCTGATCACGAAGCTGCTGCCCTTTTTCTTCAGCTTCCTTTATCAGTCTGTCGCCCTGTGCTTCAGCTTCCTGTCTGAGCTTTTCCTTCCCGGTATCAACAGCTTTACCGGCAGCCTCTTTGACTATTTCTCCTGCAGTTGCTTTCAATCCTGAGGTACTTTCGCCTGTTCCGCTTCCAAAAACAGGAGTGACGATAGGTTTTCCAAAAACGCCGGTTATTCTGACATTTATCTTCAGAATATCGGCAGGCTTAAAGGTAAATCCAAATGCCGCGGCCTGAGTTGACAGATTATCAATCAATGAATTGACTGAACCACCAAGTTCGGACCTTGGTATCTCGGTCTTTATCAGGTAGTTCATAGTCTGGTCAAGACCCTGATCACCACCGATATTCATTTTAATATTACCTGCCTTAATGTCGAACGGACTTACATAAACCCTTCCGTTTCCGATCTTAAAGTTCAGGTTGAGATCCCTGAATGTGTTGGAAAACTTATCTCCCAGTTTCAGCAACTCTTTAATTTTGTCGTATGAGACGGATTCAAGTATAGTGATTTCATCCGACCGGAGCTTCCCTGCTCCTGTAATTGAGCTGATGACCGGCATCATATTACTTCCGAGGAGGCTTTCATATGACAGCTTGACATTAACCCTGCCGTCAACGCCCTTTGCAGCCGGTGCCAGCATCTGGATAGTATTGAATGCATTAAAGCCCTCCTTAACTCCTATACTCTGAATATCAAAATCGGCCCTCATAACGGGTTTGAGAGTATCACGGGTATCATAATCTGCATTCATCAACAACAAGCCTCCAAGGATATTCATCCCTGTCTCCCTTATACTCAGTACTCCATCCCTGATGATGACATGACCCTTAACATCACGGGCTTTAATATTATTATAGCTGAAATTACTTATCTGTGCATTAAAATCAAAATCAATATTCTCCGGTATTTTGATAAGTGCCAGAGCGGTGGTATCTTCCACAACAGTGGTATCTGTTGCAATTTTTGATAATATTTCCGATACATCAACCATGTCAGACCTGAGACTCAGATTACCTATAATAGTTTTATTTTTAAAGAGATAAGGAATATAATTTTCAAGACGGCCTGCAATTTTAAAGTCGCTTTTCTCTCCTACATTGATGTCAGCCCCGGTCAGGGAAGCATAAGCCGGTGAAAACTCAAATCCGGCATTATTGATCCTGACCTCAGGATATCCGGTCATATCAACCGACATATCAGTGATTCCCATAGTACCTGAAGCCTGGAATTTCTCATACTGCTCTTTTTCAATCATTGAAAGCTTTCCGGCCATTTTTACCGACATATCAATGATCCCTGAGAGGCTTATGCTATCGAGAGGAATAGCCTTTGAAAGAGCTGTCAGGTCAATTTTACCGATCATCGAACCTCTGAAATCCGGATCACTCACCGGAGTTTTAAGGGCAAATGTCATGTCGAAAGGATTTCCTGCAAGCTCCATATGAAATGCGTCAACATTGACTGTTGTTTCATTGAGGTCCTTCCCGGCAATAAACACATTTGAAATTATATTGATATTAGTGATCTTTTCAGGCAGATCGGGATAGCTTATTAATCCGTTATTGACTTTCAAATCGAGGGCAACATCAGGCAGTGTGCTGTCGGCATCGCTGTAAATGCCCTTTGCTGAACCGGATAATGAAAATTCACCGCTTGTTTTAAGATCCTCAAAATCAGTCATATATACAACAGGAACCAGGGAAAGTAGTGTTTTAAAGGAAGTCTGTCCGGTGTTGAAAGTCAGATCGGTTTCAATATCATCACCGGGCATTGCAACCATTCCGGCAAAATTCAACTTAAGATCATTAATAGTCAGATAATTATCCCTTAGATAAAACTTCAAACTGTCAAGATTGGCTTTAAGATTGATCTTTGAATCAGCAACCGCTTTATTCAGGTATTTCATCCCCTCCATTACAAACGTCACTTCGCCTGCATTCATGTCGATCTGCAGATCAGTTTCGCTCGATGTCATATCCCCGCTGAGGTCGAAATTCACATCCCTGAGATAAGCCTGCATGTCGGAGGTTTTGTCGTTATAGGTGATTGAACTGTTTGTAATCAGGACTTTTCTGAGGAGGATCTTCATCGTGGAAGCCTCTTCTACCGGTACTTCAGTTGTATCTTTTGCAATGTCCCAGTTAGCGGAGCCATCCTCATGATAAATTGCATTAACGACCGCTCTGTCGATTACCACCGATTTAATTTCATACCCGGATTTCTTAAAGAGACTTGTAAGATTGAAGACAAGATTCAATGTCTTAAAGCCGGCCAGTGTATCATTTTCAAATTTATCAATACCCACAACTGAAACATTATCAAGCGAAAATGAAAGGTTAGGGAAATTCCTGAAAAATCCCAGTTTATAATCTTCAAATTTGACTTCGGCATTAACAGATTCGGTTATTACTTGTTCAACCTTTGTTCTGATTTTTTCCTTAAACAGGA
>CAZKMH010000154.1:0-7104 GCA_964553395.1 uncultured Rikenellaceae bacterium
ATCATTTATGATTAACCCAAATTAGCAGTAATTCATACTAATAGCTCTTTACTTTTAATTCAATAAACTAATCACCGACTAATGATTAATAGACAAATACTGGTTGATCTTACACAACTCACAGCAGGAGAAAGGGTAGAGATGAAAAAACTGGGAATATTAAGTGTTGATGACAGGATCACTGAATCGGTTATTCCACCTGTTCACAAAGACCATTTTCCGGTTGAGAAACACGTAGTACATGCACCTTCGGTGCTTAAAGAAGCCTATAATTACCAGAGGCCTTCTTCTTTTTCAAGAGCTCTGCGACTTGACCTTGGCGATTACAAGGTTCTGATAGTCTCAGGTACCGCAAGTGTAAACGAAGAAGGCAAGACAGAACATATTGGTGATTTCAAGGCTCAGTTATGGAGAACGTACCGTAATATTACCACATTGCTGGCTGCTGAAGGCATGACCTGGCATGATGTTGTCAGAACAACTAATTATTTGAAAGATATTGAAAAGGATTATGCAGAATTCAATAAGATCAGGACATCTTTCTTCAGCTGGCTTAATCTTGATCCTCTTCCTGCAAGTACAGGTATCCAGGCCCGTTTGTGCTGGGAAACCCTTCTTGTGGAGGTTGAGGTTTATGCCATATGCAAAATGAAATAAAACAAGACTAAAGATGATGAAACCACAATTAAAATATCTGTCTGCGTTGTTTATGATCTGCATGTTTACCTTTTGCCATGTCAATGGTCAGCAGAAACAACCAGCAAACTATGGTAACATTCCTGATGAACTGGTTGCATATGATAAATATCAGAAAGCCTATATATATCATTTTCTTGAGCCAATTCAATTTTACGGAGCCGGTCGTGAAAAACCTGCGCCTGCAGGGTTAAAAGAGATAAGGATAGGGTTCCTCGGACCTCTGGAAGGCTCAGTTATTGTTTCCCTTGGCAAACAGATGCTTCAGGGTTCAATGCTGGCTGTTGAGGAGGCAAATAAAAAGGGAGGTTACCAGGGTATTCCTTACAGGATAATGATACACAATGATGTGGGACTCTGGGGAGCTGCAGCCAATGAGGTGGTCAAAATGGATGATGAGGGTGTATGGGCATGGCTGGGTTCCATTGATGATATTGTTTCCCATGTTGCAATCAGGGCAACTTTGAAACTTGAGATCCCAAATGTCAATACAGGAGATCCTGATCCTACTTTTACCGAGACAAATATTCCATGGGTTATCCGTGTCATCCCTGATGACAGACAGGCAAGCTACGTGATGGTAAACCAGATAATGAATGTGGACGGTCATAAGAGACTTGCAGTAATCAGGTCCAATAACAGGTATGGCCGGGTAGGGACTCTTCATTTTAACCGTACGGCCACAAGGTTGGGTCATCCAATTGTTATTGAAGAACGTTTCAATGATGGAGAGACAGATTTTAAGAATCAGCTGGAACGAATTAATATAATCTCTCCTGATGCAATTGCAATATGGGGTAATGCAAAGGAATCAGCCCTGATTATTAACCAAATACGTGCATCGGATCTCAATCAACCTGTTTATACTTCTGACAGGGTTGTCAGTGATGAGTTTCTAAGCATAGCCGGTCATCATGCTGAAGGTATTAAAACAACATGCCAGTATAATCCTGATTCAAATGATCCAAAGCTGAAAGCATTCCATGAAAACTATAAGAAGCGATTCGGACAGAAGCCGGATGTTTTTGCAGCACATGCCTATGATGGTATGAATATTTTGATTGAGGCTGTCAGGAAGGCAGGCCTGAATCGTGCCCTTATACGTGATCTGCTGACTGACATGAAAACGTTCAATGGATACCAGGGTGTTACAGGAAAAATAGTTTTTGACGGGACATGGAACAATGTCAGGCCTATCTTTCTGGCCACTGTAAAAAACGGCAAATTTGAATTTAAACCTGCCCCTCCATTGGAGAAGAGTAACGAAATTTACAAAAAAGCTGATATCGGGTATTAATCTTTAAATTGCAGGTCCATGAGTGGGGGACAGGAAAGTTTCCATTGGAGATGCAACATGCGATTCTTAATATTTACAATTGAAGCATTAATTTTTTTGCTGCCTGCTTTTGTTTTGACAGCAGCATCTGCCGTAAATTGTCCGAAAGAATCTGAAGACACAATCAAAATTGGTCTTTTAATACCCGACAACAAATCAGCAGCAGCACGACAGGGCGCTGAAATTGCCATTCGTGAGGCAAACAGCAAAGGGGGTGTTAATGGACAATCATTCAGTTTGATTGTCAGGTCGATGGAAGGGCCATGGGGAACAGGTTCCAGGCAGGCAGTCAATTTGATCTTTGATCATGAGGTTTATGCAATTATGGGATCACATGATGGGAGAAATGCACACCTTGTTGAGCAGGCTGCCACAAAATCCAGGGTGGTGTTCCTATCAGCCTGGACAGGTGATCCAACTCTCACACAGGCATTTGTACCGTGGTTCTTCAGCTGTGTCCCCAACTATAATCAACAGGCTGACGCTTTGATCCGGGAGATATACAATAAAGGGAAATTCAGCAACATTGCCGTAATTTCGGATAGAAGTTATGATTCCAGGTCTGCATTGAGATACTTTCTTCAGAAAGTGACGGATTCCGTTAAACCAGAACCGTTTCAGTTGTTTTATGATAACAGATCCAATAGTTTTATTGATCTGTTATCCAGAATAAAAATATCTGAAGTACATGCTGTTGTCATTTTTGTTGAACCTCCTGCCTCATTGGAAATTATCAGGCTGATGAGGCAGGGCAAAATGATGCAGCCTGTATTTGGTTTCCTTGCCCTTATTGATGAGACTAATGGATCACCCAGGCATTTGTTGAATTATGAAAACATTGTATTTGTTTCATCAGTGAACCTGTCAACCAAAAAAGGATTGGCTTTCAGTGAAGAATATAAAAGAACTTATGGTATTTTACCTGGAGATGTGGCATCCTACGCTTATGACGGAATGAGCATCCTGATCGAGGCAATCAGAAATTCAGGTCCTGATAGGGAAAAGATTCAACAATCCATGGCTCAGATCAGTTTTGATGGTGTTACAGGGATAATCCAGTTTGATGAAAAGGGAAATCGTAAGGGAACTCCCGGGTTTGTTGAAATTAAAAACGGTATACCTGTTTCTATTAAATGATATGATGATATGAATCCGGATAATCAACTGATTTGGCTCTATGAATTTATTAATTTTAACAAGTATAAACACCGTAAGCTTATTAGTTTAGTCAATGGGCATCATTATTAATAACAATTATTCAGGGATGAAAAATATTCAGAGTCTGTTACTGGTAGTGTTGTGCTCCTTTACCCTGTTCAACTGTAAAAATAGCACCGAAGAGGTCAAACAGAAATCTGTAGAACTTATGACTACCCGGACTCTTGGGCTTGCCTACCTCGAAGAGTTTAAACTTAATGAGGCTGAAAAAGAATTTCTAAAATATATCAGACTGGCACCAAGGGAAAAGCTGGGATACGCAAACCTTGGGCTAACATATTTAAGAATGGGCAAATACAAGGAAGCTGAGAAGCGGCTTATGAAAGCGATCAGGATCGATCCCAAAGATCCGGATATAAGACTGATCCTGGCCACAGTTTATGAAACGAACGATGAACGTGACCAGGCCATTTCAGAGCTGAATAAATCGCTTGAAATCTCACCCGGACATGCTAAAACACTTTATGACCTTTCTGAACTATATTCGGCGGAACATGATGAGGCATCCGCGAAACAGCGGGAGAATATAATATTTGAGCTGGTTGAAAAAGTTCCTGAAAATATTGTTCCACGACTTAGCCTTACTGAGATCCTGATCCATAACGGGGAAACTGACAACGCCCTGGAACAGTTGGAGATTATCCGCAGGCAATTTCCGGAGTTTCCCGGGGAAGCTGTTGATTATTACAATAAAACAATCGAATTACTCAGAAAAGGAGATAAGGAAGATGCTATTATCCAGTTTACAATATTCCATAATTACCTGAAGGTTACCTCTCCATATCAGGCAGGAATTATGGATTTAAAAGGACCCGGAGGTTCGCTGATAGGATTCCCGCTTATCACATTTGACCAGCAGTCAACATCGCAGTTAAGTGATAATTGGTCAGTACCTGAGGTGATTAAATTCAAAGATGTTACTGAAGCTGCAGGTCTGAATATTGTTCACGTCTTCAGTGAAGGTCAGTATCCAGATTTCAGAAACTCTTCACACATTACCGCAGGTGATTATGATGGTGACGGTGATGTCGATCTATATGCAGGGAGCTATGATCCCATATCAGCGACTTATAAACATTACCTGTTCAATAATGATATTGGAAGATTTAAGGATGTTTCGGTCGAAGCAGGTATCACCCATACGGGGAAGGAGTCCTCCGCAACTTTTATCGATTATGACAATGATGGATTCCTCGACATTTACATTGTAAGGGATGGTGGAGATATCCTGTACAGAAATGCAAGGCCAGGTTTTTTCATAGATGTAACAGCCAAAGCTAAAGCCGGAAGTCCGACGGGTGGTAATATGGCCTTGTTTTTTGACATGGACCATGATGGGGATCTCGATTTTTTTGAAGCCAGATCGACAAGTGACTTGTTATTCAGGAATAATTCAGATGGCACATTTCAGAATCAATCATCTAAGCTTGGTTTGCCGGGAAGCACTCTTATCACCCGTGATGCGGCATTTGGAGATTTTGATGAAGATGAAGATATTGATTTTATTGTTGTGAATGAGAATGCCAGCAATATTTTGTACTCAAACCAGCGGCAGGGCGTTTTCAAAGACATTACGGAAACAAGCGGTTTAAAAAGCGGGAACGGTTCAGGCGCAGTTACAACAGGAGATTATAATAATGATGGTTACCTTGACCTGTTCATCGCTTCACTAAATGGAGGTAATCACAAACTTTACCAGAATCTTCGCAGCGGAAGATTTGAAGAAGTCAAAAACACAATGGAGATGTTCTCATCACTCAGGAATGTAAAGGCTTACGATGCTATTTTTCTGGATTTCGACAATGACGGCTTTCTCGATCTATTCATTGCTGGTGAGTCTGTTGAAAAGGATGGACAGGGTGTATTCCTGTATCATAATGATGGAAAAGGTAATTTCAAAGATGTTTCAGAACTATTACCTCCTGATCTGAAATCCTGCAGGCAGGCAGCTGTTTTGGATTATAATGATGATGGTGATCTCGATATGGCGATTGCCGGTGTTAATGGTGGCGTTTTTCTCTTAAGAAATGACGGTGGTAATAATAATCATTTTATTCGTATTAAACTTGTAGGATTAAGAGCCGGAAGTGCAAAGAATAACCATTTTGGGATTGGCGCCAAAATGGAAATGAGGGCCGGGAACCTATATCAGACAATGGTAGTAACTGATCCAAATATACATTTTGGTATCGGTAAACGTTCAACTGTGGATGTAATAAGAATTACCTGGACAAACGGCGTTCCGCAGAATATATTCTTCCCTGGAACTGATCAGTCGCTTATAGAATCCCAGATTCTGAAAGGATCGTGTCCGTTTCTTTATACCTGGGATGGGGATGAGTATGTTTTCGTTAAGGATATAATGTGGAGAAGCGCCCTCGGCATGCCTCTTGGTATTATGGGAGGTAATGCTTATGCCTTCCCTGATGCTTCAGATGATTATTTAAAGATACCAGGTGAAATAATGAAGCCTTTCAACGGAGCATATTCCATTCAGCTCACATCGGAACTCTGGGAAACCATATATTTGGATAAAGTAGAGCTGTTAGCTGTAGATCATCCTGAATCCGTCGACATCTTTGTACCCGAACAGTTCTCCCCTCCCCCATTTCCGGGAAGAAAGGTTTACGAGGTCAGGGAAAAGGCACTTCCAGTTTCGGCGGTGGATTCAAAGGGAAACAATGTACTTTCATTCGTATCCAGGAAGGATGATATATACCTGTCAAATTTCAATCCTGATAAATACCAGGGAGTGACAGAAATGAAAGATCTTATTCTGGACCCCGGGAAGGAAGGAGAGTCAGGTAATTTATATCTATTCATGAACGGATGGATCTTCCCGACAGATGCCAGTATAAATTTTGCTTTATCCCAGTCATCTGCTCTTAAGGTATTTCCTCCTTCAGTTCAGGTAATTAATAAAAAAGGAGAATGGGAGACCGTGAACGAAAACCTTGGTTTTCCCATGGGCAAAGACAAGACTGTCATTGCTGATCTTTCGGGCAAGTTTCTTTCAGCAGATCACAGGGTAAGGGTCAGTACCAACATGGAGATATACTGGGATTATGTTTTCTTCTCGGACAGTGTTTCAACAGATCATGTCATCCCGACCGTCCTTGAACCGGTCTCTGCTGACCTTCATTACAGGGGTTTTTCACGCAGTTTTAGAAAAGGAGGCCGTTACGGTCCTCACTGGTTTGATTATTCCATGGTAGATAAGACCCCAAAATGGAAAGACCTGGAAGGAAATTATACAAGATATGGAGATGTTCTGCCACTTCTAACTGCATCGGATAATAAATATATTATTTCCAATGCCGGCGATGAGACCACCGTGAACTTCGATTCTAAAATTCTGCCTGAATTGAAGAAGGGCTGGAGCAGGGATTTTCTGATCCATAGTGTCGGATGGGTCAAAGATGGCGATTTGAACACAGCTTTCGGTAACACTGTTCTGCCGCTTCCTTTCCATGGTATGAAAAGCTATCCTCCGGAACCTGATGATAAATATCCGCAAGATCCTGGATTACAAAAATATAATCAGAAGTTTAACACAAGGGTTGTGACAGCGGGACAATTCCTTAATGCAATAAGGATCGAAAACAAATAAGCCGATATGATGCAGAAAAAAGGATCATTACATGTCTGGTTAATTGTTTTAGTTATCTGTTTCCCCAATCATTCTTCAGCTCAGAACAGGGTAAAATTTACAGACATAACAAAAAAAGCAGGGATTGATTTCAAATATACATTTGGTGACTTTTCCTATGTTAATATTATTGAAAGCAGCGGTTCGGGTATAACAGTCTTCGATTACAATAATGATGGTTTGATGGACCTGTACATGATGAATG
>CAZKMH010000154.1:7114-8090 GCA_964553395.1 uncultured Rikenellaceae bacterium
TATCTCTGATACGGAAGGTAAGATTTTTATGGATACACGGGATGAGCTTTACAGGAACAACGGGGACGGCACTTTCAGTGAAGTCGCTGGCTCGGCGGGTCTTGATGACCCAAACTGGAGTATGGCTGCCGGTGCAATTGATATAGACAATGATAACGACCAGGACCTTTTCCTTCTGAATTATGGCCCGAATGTTTTTTACCGTAATAACGGCAACGGGACCTTCACCGATATTACATCATATCTCGGACTAGCCGGGCCTGACAAGCTGAATGGCTTCGAAAAATGGAGTATAGGAGTTGCATTCTGGGATTATAACAGTGACGGAAGGATTGATGCTATGGTGGGAAATTTTCTTGCCTTCGATCCTGCTTATGTCTCAACGGCAAATCCTGATGTAATGCCTCATCCATCTGAGTATAAAGGTCAGGCTTCGATGCTATATGAGCAGCAACCCGACGGTAAATTTGCAGATGTTACAATTAAAAACGGCCTTTACTATCCTGATTCAAAGTGTATGGGGCTTACCGTATTTGATTATGATGACGATGGGGATCTTGATATATTCCAGGCCAATGACCATCAACTGAATTACATGTTCCGGAATGATAAAGGATTATACAGGGAGTCAGCTGTGGAGATCGGAGTGGCAGCAAACAGCATGGGTATAGGTACTGGTTCCATGCATGGCACACCGGGGGATATTAATGGTGATGGATTGATAGATTTACTGGTTACAGATCTTGATTACGGAGCCCTTTACCTCAATAAGGGAAATGGTCTCTTTGCTGATGTCACTGAATCGAATGGCGTTGCAGGGGCAATGGCCGGCAAGGGAAGCTGGGGATCTGAACTATTTGATTATGATAACGATGGTGATCTTGATATGGTTGTTGCCAATGGAACTGCTGAGGATTTGCTTCTGCAGTATCCATTATTGCTGGAAAATAACGGGAAAGGCCATTTCAGGAATACA
>CAZKMH010000155.1:0-8074 GCA_964553395.1 uncultured Rikenellaceae bacterium
AATTATTTTGAGGTATTTACCACTTCCGGTCCTGATTTCCCCCGGAACTTTTTACCCTCTTTTCTGCACATAAGCTGAACAATCTGCCGGCCTGACAATGCAGCCATTACAGTACCTGAAAATGGTGTAGTCCACTGACCGGCCATAAATAATCCTTCAATCCCCGGAAGTGTGCGCAGTGGCTCCATCTCTTTTATATTATCAGGTGTCAGATACCATCCGTCAGGTGAACCCTTCCAGTTACCGGTATACCTCATATAGGTTGCGGGAGTCGGGACATCAGTAACTTCTACCTGTGATAAGAAACCAGGCCACCGTTTTTCAAGCTGCCTGATAGTATACTCTGCAATACGTTGTTTTTCAGCGTTATATTTTTTTCTGTCCTTTGCCAGCTCTTCCCAGTAGGTATAATCAGTATCAAACCATACTTCAACCGCGGATTTACCGGCAGGGGCCATGGATTTATCAAAACAGTGATGGATCACAGTCATCCACCGGTTTTCGCGACCGGCTATGGTAACAGGCTCTTCAGGCTCAAAGATGATGCGATGTGGTTCTTCCGAAAGATCCCTGTTTACTCCGATCATCACATGCACAATCGGTTTCACAGGCATCCAGTTTTCATACATATTCCTGATTCTCTCATTTATATATTTTCCGCCAAGAATATCGAAAATAAGAGTATGTCCGTCCCCTGCCCATATTACCCTGTCTGCCCTATGTTCAGACCCATCTTTCAGTCTGATCCCGACTACCCTGTCATTTTCTATAATGAGGCCGGTAGCACGGCTATTATAATGTGTTTCCCCGCCAAGCTGTTTGTAGAGATCCGCAATATGAAATGCAACCTTTTGTGATCCTCCAAGCGGGACACCTGCTTCTGAAACACCATTTTTTACAAAGCCCGTCATAACCACAATTGGAAACTGAGGCATAGGCCATCCGGGGGCATCAATAAAAAACCTTACTGCTTTGCGCAGAAAAGGATCCTTAAAACGGGCTGCAAATTCCTGGAGGGTCACCCTGTTGTATCTGGAAAAAATCCTTAACAAAGGGAGAATATAAGGTATCGGCTTCACCCTGTCAATTATATTTTTGAGCTCAGCAGGCTTCAGTGATGCGGCTTTCATCATATCGGGGCCGAAGATAATACGGGTGAACTCCTTAATCAGTTCAGCGTCTTCGGGAGAAATTGCAATCATTTCATCTTCAAGTTTTTTCCGGTCAACGGAGAAATTCAGCTTCCTGCCCATTCCTTCTATCTGTGAAATATGGTCATGGAAGTAAAATTTAAAATTTCCTGCAACACCCAATTCTTCCCACATTTTGTGGAGTGGACCGGATACTGAACCTGTAAGCATATGCATGCTGATATCGAATGTAAATCCCTTTCGTTGCCAGGCAGTACACAAACCCCCGGGAATTTTATTCATTTCAAAAATTGATGTCTTGTAACCATTTATCTGTGCATAACAGCCTGCTGATAATCCCGATATGCCAGCCCCTATTATAATGATGTCTTTTTCCATAATACTTTAACTTAAAATTTATATTTGAAGAACTAAAATATGAAATATATCAATTGAGATTCCAGGGATTAAGATGAAAACTTTTCAATTTTACAGCAGTTGGGGATTTCAGAGTACCTGGAATGCAGAGTCCATTATCCTGTAAGTCTTTCTTAACAGCGATTGATTGAGTTCCTCCCGATTGAATTTTTGATTCTCAGGTTCTCCATATTGCTGAACTTTTCTCTTATTAGCTTGTTTAATTGTGCAAAACAGAATTGAGCTGACTGACCGGAATTTATCTGTATTAATGACTTGCATAACATTGACCGATAATTTGAACTGTGAAGTACTATTCAGGTTAAAATATCATCAAAATGGATAATAGTGAAATATATATTAAGAAAGGATCATCACTGATCAGGAGAAAACTTATAGATATAATTTATATTGAGGCGGGAGAGGGTAATATTACTTTATATACCAGCTTTGAGAGTTTTACTGTTCATTCTACGATGACAGCAATTGAGAATCAACTTCCTGCAGAAATTTTTGTTAGAGTCCACCCATCTTTTATTGTTAATAAAAGTATGATTCAAACCATTAATGAAAATACACTTTCCCTTATTGCTGGAAGTACTCTAAAAAACTTACCCATTGATAATAAATACTGTGATCTTCTTCGGGCCGATATAAACACAATAGCCAGATAATATCTGCCACCTCACATACTTTCCAGATGAAATCTGTCTGTTATCAGATAATCACATCTCTATGAAGAAAAAGTAATACATATCATAAAATAGAATCATTCTAAATAAGATTATGCGAGTATCTTTGGGGAAAATAATAATGAAAAGAATTATACTTTATTTCATTTTAACTTTTACAGGCGGGCTGGCAGCCGTTAACGGGCAAAACGACAACGAACCAAAAAATTTATCCTCTGAAATATTGGCAAAAGAGGAAGACAAACTTGTATTTGGTGGATATGGACAGGTTGATTTTTCCAAACAGTTTGTTGAAGACAGAGCATTGAACTCATCATTGGATGTATCCAGATTAGTACTAAGCATGGGATATGCTTTTTCTGATAAAACATCATTCTTTTGTGAGATTGAGTTTGAGCATGTAAAGGAATTGTTTGTCGAACAAGCTTTTATCAATCATTCATTTACGGACTTTTTGAATTTCAGAACGGGATTATTGCTTGTCCCAATGGGTATAATCAACGAATACCATGAACCAACTACATTCAATGGAGTGAACAGACCGACAGTTGATAACATTATTGTGCCAACAACATGGAGGGAAATTGGCCTGGGTTTTACAGGACGATTCCAGGGGCCGGGAATTAAATATCAGGCTTATATTTTGAACGGTTTTTCAGGTCATGATGGTACTAAAGGACTGATAAACGGAGAAAAATTCTTACGTGATGCAAGGCAAAAAGGAGCAAAATCAGTCATGACCTCTCCTGACGTTTCTTTAAGGATTGATTATTTCGGTGTATCAGGGTTAAAGTTAGGAATCTCAGGCTATCTTGGAAAATCAGAATCAGCGTTATATAAAAATCTTGACCGTTCAAATCTTGAATCCGTAGCCCATGCTGATTCTTCAATTGTTGGCATTACAATGGTCGGACTTGATGCAAGATACAACACCGGAGGTCTGTCATTAAGGAGTGAATTTATTTTATCAGTTTTGTCAAATACAGCACAATACAACATACTGACAGGTAACGATGCAGGTAAACAGATTCTGGGTATGTATGGTGAAATTGCTTACAACATTCTGCAGAAATCAGGTTCAGAATATAGTCTCACGCCATTTATCAGATATGAGAATTACAACACTCACTTCAGGGTAGATCCGCTTATAACAAAACAGGATAATTATAAGGTAAATGAATATGTATTCGGAATTGGCTGGAAACTTGCTGAGGGAGCAGTACTGAAAGCAGATTTGCAGCTGGCAAGGTCAGCTGCTGATGAAATTACGAGAAAAACCATTAATGCTGGTTTTGGAGTATGGTTCTGACCAGGTATCCGTATTCTGCCTCGATGTTCAAACTTTGAAATATTTATTTAATCAACTTACTGAAATGATTTTTGGTTTACTAATTACACTTTCGATGTTAATAGTTTCTGATTCGCTTCGTCATCAGTACAAAAATGCAGCAGATAAATATGTTGTATCTATACTTGGGACAGGAGATTTAAGGGAAGTTGAGATCACAGCCACACAGGAATATTACCTTTTCGAATCTGAAAACAGTAACAATGGAACAATGGTGATTTTTTCATCAGCTAAAGGGCGATTTGAGAATTTTGATTATATGATTATCATAAACAAATCCCTTGAAATCATTAATATCAAAATACTAAAATACAGGTCAGAGTATGGTTATGAGATTACAAACAAAGGCTGGCTTAAGCAATTTTACGGTAAGCCATCGACCCGGTTTGAGTACAAAAGAAATGTGGATGCGTTATCAGGAGCATCGTTCTCAGCCAACTCACTTGTAAATGATGTGAACTTAATTTTGGATCATCTTAAGAAATAAGTCTGAAATTCCCGGTGAAATTACGTACCATTAGAGATCGCAATGAGATTTACAATATTATTCATTTTAACTCTGGCATCAGGAGTGATTTCGTATTCTCAAAATAGTGTAAACTTCAAAATTTCAGAAGTATCCGGTGCACCTTTAATTGGCGCCACTATTGTAATTGAGGGCACTACTGCCGGAACAATTACAGATGAAAGGGGAGTTGCTTCATTTGATAATTTACCTGACGGGAATGTGAAATTTGAAATATCTTTTATCGGGTATGAAGAATATAAAATGACTCTCAGGTTTCCAAATGACGATAAGAAAATAATCGGGATAATATTAAAAGAAAGTGAAGAGGAATTGGAAGAGGTTATTATTTCTGCTACAAGATCTTCCCGGACTATTGAAGACATACCGACAAGAATTGAAGCCATAACCGAAGAGGAACTGGGAGAAAAAGCAGCCATGAATTCATCCAATATCGGAATGCTTCTGCAGGAAACAACCGGTGTGCAAATGCAGCAAACATCGTTAAGTTCCGGGAATTTAAGCATACGTATTCAGGGATTGGATGGGCGTTACACACAAATATTAAAAGATGGCTTTCCTCTGTATGGTGGCTTTGCCGGCGGACTTTCGATTATGCAAATACCACCGCTTGATTTAAAACAAGTGGAACTCATAAAAGGTAGTAACTCAACTTTATATGGTGGTGGAGCAATAGCAGGACTTGTAAATCTGGTAACCATTACTCCGACAGATGAACCTAAAATGGACTTTTTGTTTAACCAGACAAGTGCTTCAGGTACAACAGGCAATGGTTTCTACGCGCAAAAATACGGCAAAACAGGTCTATCTATCTATGGCTCTGCTACTAATCAGGTGGCTCAGGATACTGATAATGACGGGTTTTCAAATATTACAAAGGCAATAACCGTTAACCTGAATCCCAAATTTTATTACTATATAAATCCATCAACTGAACTTAACCTTGGTTTAAATACTACCATTGATAACAGAACCGGCGGAGACATGGAAGTTATTAAAGGAAATCCTGATGCCAATCATGTATTTAAAGAAGAAAATTTTTCCGAAAGATATTCAACACATCTTTTCTTCGGAAATTCAAATGAAAACCGGACAATTACTGCAAAAAACAGTATTGGTTATTTTTATCGTAAACTAAGTATACCCGATTATCAATTTAAAGGAAGTCAAATATCAGGATTTACCGAGATACTATATAACCTTCAGAAGAATGAAAAAACCGATTGGCAATTTGGAATAAACCACTATTTCGAAAAATTTACAGAGGATAATGACAGCCTTTACCCGCTGAGAGATTATTCACAAAATACGGTTGGAGCATTTATACAAAATACATCAGAAATCAGCCCGAAATTTACTTTTGAGGGAGGTTTAAGAACCGATTATAATTTCAGATACGGAACATTCACTTTACCGAGAGTGTCGCTGCTGTTTAAAGTAAATAAGAAACTTACATCCCGCATAGGCGGAGCAATGGGTTACAAGCTTCCGACAATCTTTACCGAGGATGCTGAAAGATTCTGGTATAAGAATATATCTCCTATAAATATTGATTCAGTAAGATCCGAAACTTCAACAGGTGGCAATTTTGACATTAATTATAAAACCATATTTTTTAATAAATTTATATTCTCTGTCAATCAGATGTTTTTTCTCACCCGACTCAAAAATGCCCTCGTTTTACGAGCAAACAGCACCTCTGACGGATATTCTTTCGAAAGTGCCGATGGCAATATTTTAAGTTCAGGTTTCGAAACCAATATCAAGCTCAGATATGATAATCTTAAATTGTTCCTGAACTACGCCCTGGTAAATACAGAACTCCGGTATGACAATATTTACAAACAAAAACCACTGACACCCAGGCACACTTTAGGGATTGTCCTGTTTTATGAAGTCGAAGAAAAATGGTCGGCAGGTTATGAAGTATATTACACCGGCAGCCAATTGGATGAGTCATATGTTTTAAAACCTGAGTATTGGACCATGGGTATTATGCTTATGAGGTACTTTAAAAGGGTTTCGGTATTTATCAATTTCGAGAATTTTACAGACGTAATTCAGTCGGATTTTGAACCGTTGGTATTGCCTCCGGTAAATAGTCCGACATTCAGTAATATCTGGGCACCTACGGATGGCTTTGTATTTAATGGGGGCTTTAAGCTTAGAATTTTTCAATAATTGAATCCAACGGCCAGGTTCATGAACGCTGGTAATTCATGTAATTTTAACCTGTAAATTTTTGAATTCAGGCATTTCAGCTCCGGTTTACCCACCCATTCACGGAAATAAATTGTCATTTTCAAATCAATCAGTATTTTTGATTTCAGAAATAAGTATTCATTTGAATTATTCCACTAAAAAGACATTATGAAACTGTCCGCTGCCTTATTTTTAACCCTTACCATATTCCTTAATAATGGACTAACATATTCACAGGTAAAAGGAATTCCACAGGTCAGGAATGCTCAACAGGAACTTGCCTTTGATATCTTCAGGGAACTGGTTGATATTAACACGACTGTGAATATGGGAAGTACAGTAGCTGCCGAAGCAATGGCCAAACGACTCAGAAATGCGGGATTCCCGGAAAGCGACATCAGTGTTGTAGGGCCCCAGCCTCAGCACATGAATCTGGTTGTAAGGTATCGCGGAAAAGGAACTCAGCCTCCGGTTTTGTTCATCGGGCATCTTGATGTTGTTGAGGCCCTTCGACAGGATTGGTCTCTTGATCCTTTCAAATTCACTGAAATTGACGGTTATTTCTATGGGCGTGGAACAACTGACATGAAGAACGAAGATGCCGACCTGGTTGCGAACCTGATCCGGTTAAAGCAGGAAAAATTTCTTCCCGAACGGGATATTATTGTTGCACTTACTGAAGATGAGGAAGGTGGCGATGCCAACGGCATTCAATGGTTGCTGGCTAATCGCCGGGAGCTTATCAATGCCGAATATTGCATTAATCCTGATGGTGGTGGCGGTATTATGAAGGATGGTCGCGAAATAATTATGACAATTCAGACCAGCGAAAAGGTTTACGCTGATTTTACCCTCGAAATACACAATAAGGGGGGTCATAGCTCTTTACCCGTAAAGGACAATGCTATTTATAGAATAGCAGAAGCACTTACACGGTTGTCTGCGTATAACTTTCCGCTAGATCTTAATGAGACATCCCGCATGTTCTTTGAGCGGAGCGCTCAGATTGAAACAGTTCAGGTAAAAGCAGATATGCTGGCCGTGTCGGTATTGCCGGTTGACACGGCTGCAGCCAACCGTCTGGCAAAAAGTTATCCTCATTATAATTCGCAGATGAGAACAACCTGTGTCACGACAATGATCAGTGGAGGCCACGCAAATAATGCTCTTCCTCAGACTGTTACTGCAAATATTAATTGCCGTTTACTCCCGGATGATAACATGGAACATGTCACAACCGTGCTTAAGAATATTATAAATGATCCTCAGATTGAACTGATAAACACCTATGCCGCTGAACCGGGTCCCATGTCACCTCTCAGAAAAGATGTACTGGATGCGGTTGACAAAATAACAGCCTCAATGTGGGAGGGCGTGGTAGTCACTCCTGTTATGGCTACAGGTGCTACCGACGGGAAGTTTCTTCGCTCTGCCGGAATACCTGTCTACGGTATTTCAGGAATGTTCGGAGATGTTGATGATGTCAGAGCTCATGGCAGAGACGAGCGTATTGGTGTAAGGGAATTCTTTAATGGTGTCGAGTTCATGCACCGGCTGATGAAGACACTCTCCACGGGTTCTGTAAAAGGTGAATAGCAGGGGTTGTCTATCCTGGCAGAAGACTAAAGTCTCCTGTAACCTGAAAATGTAAAATCCGGTGTGACGATGGTTGAGGTCGCAGACTTTGCAATTATTTACATATAAAGAATCTTTTCCTGATTTTTAATTTCTAAGGGCTTTAACTTAAACAAAATATATA
>CAZKMH010000156.1:0-8074 GCA_964553395.1 uncultured Rikenellaceae bacterium
TCTCTGCGGTTTGTTTTCATACTTAAGATTACTTTTTCAGATTTGTTTCTATTTCAACTCGGGTTTAACGCTGCCGTATTCCCATGGTTTCCCGCTGAAGGTACCAGCTTTTGTGAGTTTCGGCACTTCACCAGGCTTCATTTGCCGTGCAAGTTCCAATCCAGCCTTTACGATCTTATTACCTGCCTGCACTTCCAGGTTGCTGTAAGAAGTAAGTCGTGTTTCATAACCTCCGCCATCCTTTCCAAAAGCCTCTTCTGTCGGAACATATCCTACACAATCATTGGCTAACTCGACCGGGAAGGTAAAATTGAAGGGACTCTGCTTTTTAATATCAAGACCTAACTGACAGAAGAACTCGGCCGGATTGGTTATAAAAATTGCCGGTCCCACCTGTACAGCCTGTACTTCAACCCGGGCAACAGGTTCCCTTTTAAGGAGGGCATCCAGCAACACTATCTCTTTAGCAAATGTCCACTCCGTGCTCCCAACCTTTTCCGGTGGTTGTTTTACCAGCTCATAACAATGTCGTACCCTTTCAGGATCGGGGAAGCGCCGTTTCATCTCCATTACCCTGACCGAAGCATCCACAGGTGACAATACACCTCTTGGCATACTCAGAAGTACCTGTACGGCTTCGGCACCGATTCGACCACCGACAAAACGTGACCAGTCTTCTCCCGAAAGATTTTTATACGGATTCAGGTTGTCCACCTGTGTTACATCACCACAGGCACCCTGCATAAATACAACTATACAATCCGGCCCCATGGCTCCGCGGATAGTCTGCTCAAGATAGTATATCCAGTTGGCAGAAATTCCGCCGGGATTACAGGTTGCATGACATGCGTAATTGACCACGCAGCCGATGCATTTACCATCTTTGTTCCAGATACCTATTACGCCCACTTCCGGATCAATCGGTCCAGCCGGCTCAATAATATCGGGATTTAATTGCCCGGGGTGTGTAAAAGAAAATCCATTTTTCATACGGAACCGCCGGTTGAAGGCTACCTTATCTTCAAAACCTTTACCGACACCAGCCTGTACTTCCGTACGGGATTTATCTGCCTGGCATACCACCTCTGTCAGCTGCTTTTCAACATGCTCAAGGTATTTCGGATCAGCACAAGAGGACTTTTCATATGCCAGGGACCTGACAAAAGGATCTGCATGATCGTATTCTCCGGGCAGAATCATGCCGGTGGGTCCTGATGAATGAGAATGTGAAGCACCTATTAAAATTGCTTCATAAGGAATACCGCATCTGGCTTCTATTTGTTTCCTGACATTATGAACAAGCGGTCGCCGGACAATCAATGCATCAATACCTACCAGTGCTGCCCGTTTTGTACCATCGTCAAATACTACTGCCCGCACCTTGCATGGATCGTGCAAGGATTTATGGTACGCTTTCCCATACCCGCCCGGCTGTTCCATACCCGGCTCAGGTGTGATGTCCAGCTCGGCAAAACCAGCACGTAGGATCTGATCATAACCTGCAGCATATTTTGTATCAATATTACTCTGCTGATAACCAAATGAATAACCCTTTAAGAGGCCCGGAATTATCAAAGCAGCTGAAGCTCCCGCAGACTTCTTAATGAAACTCCGTCGGGATTCTTTGTTTTTATATCCCATAACTAATTTAATCTATTACTTCACGAAAATGATCCGAAGCAGGAAGTCAGGATTTAAACTTTTTCATAGCCCTTGACACTTGTTCTATTGCCTTCTTATGATTGTCGAGAAGACAGAGAGGCAGTGTCGGCCTCCATGGTGCCGTCATAAATCCCAATAATCTTGTGGGATCAACGGCTTTTTTGCAATAATCAACAGTCAGTTCAAAATTCTCAGGATTGGAGTGGTTGCTTCCCGTAGGTACCTGTTCATAGCCGTAAGTTTCAAGATCATTGTACAGCTTCACATATGTTTTGGCCGGTTCCTTAAGGGTGTTAAGATCAAAGCCGGATCCATAGTACCAGTTACTCTGAAGAACCGATTTCGGCATCTTCCTGAAAAATACGTCGGGCTTATGCCAGGCATAATCTGACCATACCCATGGACGCACTCCGTTTTTTTCCACCTCACCTATATAAAAGTAAAGATCGCCCCACCACAGGTCGTTCTGACGGACAACTGCATAATCCTGCCTTACCTGGTATGATGCGAGTTCCTCATCCATTCCAAGATGGAAGAACCGTGGTTTGTCGAAGAGAGCAATCACTTCCCCGATGAGGTCTCTGCATACTGCATAATAAATGTCTGTGGAAACCATTCTCGAATAAGGACCCAGCCAGATATCGTGAGTGGTTGCAAAATTGAGTTTTGGAATTGGTTCCAGACCAAGCTTCCGTACTTTGGCAAGTTCAAACCTTAATTTTTCAGGAGTCCAGGCGTTTTTTACTGCAATTTCAGGATGGCTTTCATACTGAACGGCATCGCCAAGATCAATAACAACCATATTCATCCCGACTGCAGCCATTTCTTTCAGCACAGCATCCCACACATTTTCATTGAAGGTGAGATTTGGTCTGTAGCCATGGGCCCATTCGCGCTCTTCCTGGCAGGTTGTGCAATTATAGTTCTCATCCCGGTATTTTGGAGGGACACTGTCCTCCCACATATTATAGCTCAGGTGGATAAGGTTTGCCCAGATCATGTTCTGAGCGGGTTTCTGCTGTGAGAACAGAACCGAAGGCATAGTGCTTGCAATACCTGCAGCAGCTACCTGCCTGATGAATTTTCTGCGGTTTGTCATTTTATGATAAATTAGGTTAATGGATTAATTAATGTTGCCGTGTACTGGGTGCTGGGTGCTGGGTACTGGGTGCTGGGTACTGGCTGATTATTCGCTCCACATTTCATTGATCCGTTTTACTGTTTCATCAACAAGTTTATAACCGCCCTCCGGGCCAACCAGATAATTATCAGCACTATAACCGGCACCTTTTACCGCTCTTTCGGTCGGCAGATAACCACTGTGATGACATGAAAGCTGAACAACCAGAGTCAGAACCGCCTTACTTTTTACTTTCATAAGATTTCCATAATCCATGAATATTTCAAAAGGATTTGTGGCAATCGCAATATCACCAAGTCTTAAGACATGAAATTCAGCAGGATCAACGCTATCGGTCAGGTAAAATGGCGGAGCGGGCGGATCCTTTACGGGAAGAGTTACTTTTGCCACACTGTGCTTAAATACAACTTTATTCTGAATGTCATTTTTCACAAATGGCATTACCTCGTCGACTGCTTTGAGCACTCTGTTTGCCAGTTCCTGGCGGGCTGTTATACCTTTTCTTTTTAGCATGACCTCTTCAGCTCTCTTGTAAATGAATTCGTGATTGGCAGGAGTCACATCACCTGAAGCTCCAACCTGGAAGAAGACAAAAATATCCTTACCATATTTTTCCCTGATATTTTCACGTGCTTCATGGAAGAAATCGGCTGATACAAAGTTAGTTCCATCTGTTACCTGGGCAGTGCTTACAATATTAATAACCATTCCGGTCAGTTTCTTTTTACTGTTCCAGAAGAATAGCATTCCGGCTTTATTGTCCTCATTGCTCTCATAGTGATCAAAATCACTATCCCCCACCCCGTACATTTTTGCAGTTCCATCGATTTTTACTGTACGCCGGTTATGGCCGAGTACAGCATTTCCCAGTCCCCAGCTGAAACCTGCAGGCTCTCTTTCTTTCCAGGCATTTTCAACCGCCCCGGCAAGTCTGTCAATAAACAAAGCTTCAAACTCAGATGGTTTCATCACCCCTTTGTCATTGCTTATGTCATATAATCCAAAAAACTCATCATCAATAAAACCAGGGGCTGTGTGAGTATGTGTTGCATTCAGAAAAAGTTTAGATGCGTCAAGATCACTTATTCTTTCTGAAATGACCCTCTGAAGTTTCTTTTGAGTCTGTCCTCTGATGAAAGTGACATCGCAAGATATCATTACAGCCTGTTCTTTTTTCCCGTCATCTCCTATGGTTTCTATAGCAAGAACAGTTGCAGTAATCGGATCCTGCACAGCGACAGATATCCTTTTATGAAGCTGACCGATCAGTGCGACCGGTTTATCCGGGGTTATATCGGCAACAGCCCATCCGATATAAAGCTGATCCTCCCGGGCGTTCAGTTTATAACCTGATGTACACAAGAGAAAAAAAAACAGAAGCAGATTATTCCTGATAAATGTTCTGAGCTTCATTTTCCGGTCATTTTAAGTGTTTCTTGCATGTAAATATAAAGGCATCGATACATCTCTGAATGTGTTCTTCCTTCCAGGATGGATGCAGGAACAGGCTCAATGTTTTCCTGCGTAAAACATTAGCAACTTTACAAAATGTCTGGTCGTATCTGACACTGTTACTGTCAGTATATTCTTTTGATCTGAATGGGAAATTATAAGCACCAAATCCGTTATGTTCCCTGTAAGCCCTTTCCCTGTAAGCTTCGGGCCATTGGATTCCATAGCACGGTATTCCCCGATCCTGAAGTTCTTTAATAAATCCGTCAGCCTCAATATCGAGAACATCAATATCGAGAATTACAGGGTACCACCAGTATGCATTTTTACGTTCACGAGTATTAACGGGAAGTTTTTTGACTCCTTTTATGTTTTTAAATGCATTGTCATACATTTTAGCATATTTATATCTGGTCTTCAGATTCCATGAATCAAGGACTTTTAGATGGCATAACCCGATAATTGACTGTATTTCAGTCATTCTGTAATTAAATCCCACCCGGTTATGGATATATGGCAACTTCTCTTCCAGGGCAAGCATATTCATTCTTTCCCTGACATCATAACCATGGTCCCTGAATGAACGGCATTCCCAGGCAAGACCTTCGTCATTGGTTACAACCATGCCTCCTTCCCCGCCTGTTGTAAAATGTTTGCTTTGACAGAAGCTGAAGCATCCCGCGTCACCAATAACACCAGTTTTGATCCCATTGAATTCACCGCCGAAACACTGAGCACAATCTTCAATAACTTTCAGTTTATGTTTTCGGGCAATCTCAAGAATAGGTCCCATGTCGGCAACGACTCCGTACAGATGAACGACAATTACAGCTTTTGTTCTGTTTGTAATAAGCGGCTCTATCTGTGCAGGATCAATGGTGTGGTCTTCAGTTACATCGCAGAATACCGGTATTGCACCTGCCTGAACTATTGCAAATGAAGAAGCAATAAATGAATATGACGGGACGATCACCTCGTCACCAGGACCTATTCCAAGACCTGAAACGGCGATATGAAGAGCGGCAGTTCCATTAGTGCATGATATTGCAAATTTTGCACCATTCCATTCGGCCCATTTCGATTCGAATTCCATTCCTTTCTTCCCGGTCCAGTAATTCACTTTCCCGGTTTTCAGTGGCTCCAGAACAGCATCAAATGTCTCATCAGGGAAAACAGGCCACATTGGAAAACCTAAATCTACAATGCCTGCGGCATTCATGACTTTGGGTTCTTTTTTCATAGTTATTTGATTTATAGTTAATTACTCCCTAAAATTTTAATACCAGGTCAAAAATGTTAACTGCAAATCAAATATACTTTTATTTTGTGAGGAAAAGAAGTGCATCTTCCCATCCTTCAGGACGGGTAAAGTAAACTCTTTTCCCCGGGTTAACTGATTGATTTCCGATATCATATCTGCCGGTTTCGGGGTTAAACCACCTCACCGTTCTTAATGTCGGCAGACTGCTGAGATCCAACTCAACCGATGAATTATCAGGCAGGTAAGCCAGCAGAAAATCGCCTGCCTCTGATTTTGAAGCAACCATTTTGAGCGTATCATTTCCTGCCTGGTTGAGGATAATATCATGACAGGGAATCATGAGCCACCAGTCAATTTTCGCAAAGAAATCATGCATTATGGTCATTTGTACCGCACTAGGCCAAAGTATTGCCTTTCTCCAGAAGTCATATGCCGCAGAATCCTTGTTAAAGCGCCATACACCGCCGGCACCTGCAGGTACCTTTGGCGGCACATCCCCGGCACCATATGTATAACCCTTTGAGCCTGACAGCCATGCTATCCAGCCAAGCTTCCTTGCATCTTTCTCACGCCAGTTTTTAGCATTGTTATTTCCGTAAGCATCATACATGGCTTCGATATCAATTACGGGCTTGACAGGGTCACCGTTCCACATATCGAGGGTCCATTGACGTGCCGCATTGTATGCCTGTTCCAGACGGCCACCATGGTGTCCGCTCTGCATACCACAGAAATCTACGGAGACAGCATTTCTGTACTGCACGTTGGCTTCATAATTGGTTCCCGGGTGCTGTGTAACAAGGTGTGTTGTAAGGTTATTCAATTCCACTGCAACAGCGTCATTTCCTGTATCGAATAGCTGGTCAAAACTTGGTGAATAGATCACCATCAAACCTGCTAAACGTCCGGTAATATAGGATTCAAAATCCTGATTTATCGGATTTTTGGCAAAATGATCACGCCACGATTTACCGATCCCCACCATAAAAATAATCAATCCTTTCTGGTTTGCATAGGTAATTTTGGTTTCAAGATCCTCCCAGAAGAGCGGATCAGCAGCACCATCTTCTTTGAAAGAAACATCTTCAAGTTCTGTTACAGGTTTCTTGCTAACGCCCCTCGGGCTTATCTGTATCACCGTGAACTTTTGTGCTTTCCGGGTATCAACGTAATCGTGCCATTCCCCGATAGTGGTATTCTGCGTTGCCCGCCAGCCTGTTTCTCCTATCCAGAGAAATGGTGTACCATCAGCATGGACAAGATACCTTTTGTTATCACTTACCCTGAGGTCACCATGTTTATAAAGAGGATTATCGCCGGTATATGATTCAACAATGACTTTCCCTTTTTTATTATGAAGAGCTTTATCCTTTTTGTCTGAACAAAAGGTTTTCCACTTCCATAAACCTGAGGATGGGAAAGCAGCACGAAAACGATATGTCACCCCGTCATCACTAAAAGCACGGGTCCTGAGACTTTTCCCACCCGGACCTTTAAATACGACATCAACATTCAGTGGTTGTTTTTCCGAATTCTTATCCGATTTCAAAGAATATTCCCATTGAATCCACTGAACAGCAGATTGAGGACCGGTGCTAAAAGATATAACTGTGACAGAGCAACATACAAATATTGTCAGATAAATAATTTTTTTCATGAAATGCTTTTCTGAGTCCATTTTAAGATCTTTTATGAGTAGTGTCCGAATTTAAGTATAAGATGTTTCGCTACGATCAGAATGACAAGAATTTTCACCTGATTGATTTTTTCTTTTCCTTACCTGCGCTTATCAGGCAAACCCAATCATTCACGGAAGGAGCTTTAACCAGGTTTTTCCCCTTACGTAAGAGACTTGTAACAGACCATTCGCCCGTTACCGGATCAAACCACCTGGCTGATAATTTCTTTTTTGATGAAGTGGTCAGATCAATTTCCGCGGTACCACCATCCGGTAAGTACAATACAAAGAGTTCATGAGGTTTTGAAAGACAGTATCCGTTAGTTGTCAGATTATCGGATGGTATCATTTCACTGAATGGCAATGATTCAAAGAAATTTCTGAGATGTTTAAGCTGCGGAGCCGCTTTCCCCGGGCCCGGAATCGCCATATAAAAATAGCTGACCCCGTTGCTCCAGTCGCCATAAGTACCATAACCACCTGCCATTGCAATAGCCCAGTGACATTTCCTTACCCATTCGCTGTTCATCCCGTGCCCGACCGGTTTATCGGTCAGACCCTCATAACCGTATTCTTCATTGACATAAGGCTTCGGAACCTGATAGTATTTAAGTACCCAATTATGTACGGAATCTATATCCCCGTACTGCTGGGTTATTATGAAATCGGCCCAGGGTGATTCATTGTAGAAAAAATCGGCATATGCATGTGCAGAGGCAAGGCGGTCATAAGGATCTTTTTCCTTGACAAAGTCCCCCATTTTGTTACCCCATGCCGGTTTACGAAATTCATTGTGTTCGTTGCCAAGGTCCCACCAGACATTATTAAAAGACGCAAATCTCGCAACAGTATAAGTGTACAGCACGTATTCATTGTCCGT
>CAZKMH010000157.1:0-2449 GCA_964553395.1 uncultured Rikenellaceae bacterium
CTAACCAGCGAAGCTGACCTAATTGTTTACGGGATGGGTGAGCAGCCGGTACGGGAGCTGATCAGGCTTCTCTCAAGAGGAGTCCCGTTTGCATCTCTGACAACAATACCACAGACTGTCTTTTCAAGAAAAAAAACCATATCCATTACTCCGAATAAAAACTGGAAAGAGATCAGACTTAATTCTTATGAAGAGTGTCTGGCCGACAAGAGAGTTTTCGCTTCGAATTTTGCAGCTTTTGAAAAGGAATCGAACAGGATTGAGCCGGCGAGGCTTATTGAACCGTCGGGTGACGATAATGTAATTGTAAATCCGCCATTTTTGCCACCGTCGGAGGAAGAGGCGGACCGGACATATGATCTTCCATACATGTATCTGCCGCATCCAAGATATTATAAGAAAGGCAATATACCTGCGTATGAAATGATAAAGTTCTCTGTCAATATTCACCGGGGTTGCTTTGGCGGTTGCAGTTTCTGTGCCATTGCAGCCCACCAGGGAAAGCAGATTGTAAGCAGATCGGAAGAGTCAATTATAAATGAGATAGACAAAATTTCAGGATTACCTGACTTTAAAGGGTATCTGACCGACCTGGGAGGCCCCTCTGCCAACATGTACAGGATGAAGGGGAAAAATATGGAGCTTTGCCGGAAGTGTTCAAGGCCATCGTGCATCTGGCCGGCGGTTTGTAATAATCTTGAAACAAGTCACAGGGAATTAACTGCACTTTACCGGAAAGGAAACTCACATGAAGGCATAAAGAGGGCCTTTATCGGGAGTGGAATACGATACGATCTTTTGTTCAGGGAATGGAATCCCTCAGCAGGCCAATCTGAAAGCGAGTATCTTGTGGAACTTGTCACAAGCCATGTATCAGGCAGGTTAAAAGTGGCTCCGGAACATACTTCCCCGGATGTTTTAAAATACATGAGGAAGGTGCCGTTCGACCTTTTTAAAAAACTGAAAGCCCGTTTTGATGCTATCATCGCTTCGCATGGCCTTAATTATGAGATCGTGCCTTACTTTATTTCCGGTCATCCGGGGTGCACTGATGCAGATATGAGAGAACTGGCACAGGAAGTCAGGAGTCTGGGTATCAGGCCTGAACAGGTTCAGGATTTCACTCCCACCCCCATGACAGCATCAACTTTATTATATTATACCGGTTTTGATCCGGTCAGTGGAAGGAAGGTTTATACAGCCAGGCGGGTCGAGGAAAAAAAACGTCAGAAAGAGTTCTTCTTCTGGTACAGAAAAAAAAGCCGGGACTAAAATGTCCCGGCCTGTGTCTAAACCATTAAATCAATCATAGGAAAACACTACTCGTACTCTTTAAGGATGTTCTTCACATCATCGGGTGCAACACGGCCGTAAGTTTTGTCGCCGACAAGGACAACGGGAGCAAGTCCGCATGCACCAACGCACCTCAGGTTGGAAAGCGAGAACTTCCCGTCGGGAGATGTCTGACCGACCTGAAGTCCGGTCTCTTTTTTAAATTCCTCAAGGACTTTTTCCGCGCCTCTGACGTAACATGCGGTTCCCATGCAGATGCTGATCGGATGCTTGCCTTTCGGGGTCATCGTGAAAAATGAATAGAAGGTGACAACACCATAAATTTTTGCGACGGGCACCGACATCTCACTTGATACTACTTCCTGGATTTCAGCCGGCAGATACCCGAAATGCTCCTGGCATGAATGCAGGACATTAATAAGTTCCTGTGGGTCATTTTTGAAAGATGCACAAATCTCCTGGATCTTTGATACATCTTCCCTTCTCAATTCTATTTTAATACTTGACATAGTCTTGAATTTTATTTTATACCGTTAGGTAAACTACTGTTTTACAACTATCTTTTTCTTCTTGTCAAAATAATGAGTATGAAGCAGATGATGGGCTTTCTCACTATTCGGTTTTTCAAGGAACTCTTCATAAAGCTTTATAATGAAGGGATTCTCATGTGATTTTCTCAGCGGCTTGCTTCTGTCTTCGGCATAGAGAGCAGCAGCTCTGGCTTTAATAATATCAGAGTTACCATGATGCAAAGGTTGTCCGCCTCCGCCGATACAGCCGCCGGGGCAGGCCATAACTTCAATTGCATGGTACTGTGATTTGCCTGACCTTACATCGTTGAGAAGCTTCCTGGCATTTCCCAGTCCGTGTGCAATACCAATCCTTATTGGCAGACCATCAAAATCAATGGTTGCCTCACGAACACCTTCAAGGCCCCTTAGCTCGGTAAAATCAAGCCTTTCAAGCTTTTTACCTGTTTGAATCTCATAGGCGGTCCTGACGGCTGCTTCAATCACGCCACCCGTAGTGCCGAAAATTACGCCTGCACCTGTTGATTCGCCAAGCGGTGCATCAAAGTCACTCTCTTCAAGATTATTCAGATCGATGTTAGCCTGTTTGATGAAGGCAGCAAGTTCCCTTGTTGAGATTGAAAAGT